>JANOAQ010000237.1:0-4108 GCA_031411195.1 Burkholderiaceae bacterium
CGGCACCAGCTGGTGGCTGTGCCCGAGCGCTGCGCCGTGCACTGCCCGGCGCAGCGCCAGCAAGCCGACGCCAGCACTCACGTCCAGCGCGCCGTCGGCCGTCAGGCACAGCACGCGGCCATCGGCCAGTTCGCCCCGGGCCGCTTGATTGGCCATCAGCAGGTGGCCACGCGCGTCGCTGACCATGACGCCGGTGTCCAGGGCGTCGAGCGCGGCGCGCAAGCCATGGCTGCCAAGGGTGGCGGTCACAGGTGCCGGCAAAACGGCTGCATGGGTTCGGGCCGCTTCGGTCGTGCCGTGGCTGGCCATGAGGGTGTCGTTCATTTGTCTACTCCCTGGGGTGGTTCAAAAGGCGTCGTCAAAAGGCGGCCGTTTGTGTCAACGGCTTGTCGTGCCCAACTGTGAGCAGATCGGTCGGCAGATCGGTCGGCAGATCGGTCAGCAGATCGGTCAGCAGATCGGCCAGTGCCTGGGGGGTGGCGCCCAGGCCCTGGCCAAGGGACAGCAGCGCAAAGGGCCCGGGGCCGACACGGCCAGGCAAGGGCGCCACCGACACGCGCAATTGCGCGGGCCCGTGGCGCAGCGTCAGTGCGTGGGCCGCGCCATCGCGGGCTGCAGCACGCACCGCGCTGCGCAGTGCCAACAACCCCGTACCGTGGCTCAGCACCGCCAGCGACGCATCCGCGCGCAGCAACAGCACCTCACCCCAGGCCAGCGTCTGGCGCGCCGCCTCGTTCATCCGCAAGACCTTCGCGTGCTCGTCGCACAGCAGCAGGGCAGCGGGGCCCTCACCCGGCGTTGCGTCGAGCCAGTGCGCGCGAGCAGGGCGATCAGGAGACATCGGCAGTTGCGTCATGGGGCACATCCTTCTTTCGATGGATGCCACTGTGGCGCGCCTGGACAGCCAAGTCTTGGGCCGCCTGCTAAGCCTGCTCTAAACCTTGCTAAAGGCGATTCGGCGCTGACACCCCTGTCTGTGGCACCGGGCGCATCCTCCAGTCACACGAGGCCAGTGGCCAAAGCCTGGGCTATGCTGGAATGAAACCCAGACCGACCTCGGAGTCACCGATGCCCAAAGGCAATTGCGCACCCGATCCCTGCCCATGGGACGCACGCCATCCGGCGGTCTGGTTCAGCCGCGTGCTGGACCCCGAGGCGCCGCAGACAACCGACTGCCCGGCGGGCCAGGCCATCGCGCTCATCCGGCATGTTTCGTACCCGATGCCGCGCACCGTTGCAGTAGACACCGCCGGTTTACCCGGCGGGGACCCTGGGCAATGGCTTCCCGGTGAAGACGACCTGATGGTCCTGGCACGCGACTATGTCGACCGCTTGGCAGAGCGCTGGCCGGAACTCCGCCAGGTGCAAGGTGCTCTGGGCTCTGCAGGCAAAGACCGGGTGCCCGGGCCTGGCGATCTGGGCTGGCTGGGTATCGGGTGGGGCGGCGCGGCACAAAGCGATGCGTCAACCGACCCGCGGCGGTCGTTCTGGGTGCTTCGCCGACAGGGCGGCAAACCGGGCGGAGCCATCTTGGACCGCACCGCCGTGCTGCTGGCCGCACGCACCACCGGCGGCCGGCCCGGCGTGGCCTTGGGCCTTGGCGGCGACGTCGGCCTGCGGGTGGTGATGCATGTCGCCTTGCTCGATGCCGCCAGGGCCGAGTTGCGCATCACCGGCTGCACGATGTCCCGCCTGACAGCCGTGGGCGCTCTGGACGAACTGCCGGCAGCGCTGATCACGGCCATCGCGCACGACCCAGCATCCCGAGAGGAGCAGGCACTGGCCTTGATGCAACATGACCTGCAGTTCCAGGAGCCGCCCGTGATCCAGGGCATCCGCACCGGCCGGCTGCAGCCTGAGGGCACCTTGCGCGTCACCGGTGAAGGGGCGCGAAACGATACACAGCGGCCCTGGCATTCGGCAATGGCCGATCATCCGGCACGCCACTTTGCGTTTGTGGCCGATGTCAACGTGGCCGATGGCAGGGTCGTCAACACGCTGTTCATGCAGGAAAGGCTGGGCAATGCTGCGGCCAATCCGATCGGCGAGTCGCTGACACGGTGGATGGCCAAAGAGCAATTCAAGCGTGGGCAGCAAAAGCCTGCGGACGCCGGGCCTAGCTTTCGGGAAGGCGAGCAACTGGACGTTGGCCAACCCGAGTTGCCGGCCGGGACCCCGGCCATCCTGGCCCAGGCCGCGGTGGACTACTTCAATCTGGACCGCAAGGCCGAACTCGATGCCAGCAAGGGCGGCAACGACTTGCTGGTGTGCATGCGCCGCTTCGGCCTGGTGCCCGAGGCGTACTTCAAACTGGCGCGCCTGCCGCTGGCACTGAACTACCGGGCCCGCATGCGCGGCGCGCCCAATGGCCAGGGCATCAATGCCGAAGTGCGCCCCCTGGGTGCAGGCCTGTCGGCTTGCAAGCCCTGGCGCGACCCCACCCATGCGGCCCCGCTGGACGACCAACGGCCGCGGTTGGCCGTGCGGTTTGGCGCGGCTGATGTGAACCAACGGTTCCAGCGCCTGGATGACGAACGCAAGCTGCGCGACGTGCAGTACTTGAGCCTGGCCGCTGACTGGCACTGGATGTGGCACGAGTTTGGGCATGTGCTGAACTACGCCAGCTTCGGCGAGATGGAGTTCCGGTTTGCCCACAGCGCGGGTGACGCCCTGGGCGCGATTCAGCTGGACCGCGAATGGCAACGGTTGAACCCGAGAGCGCCCCTGAACGACCCCGCGCGCTTCAACAGCTATCCCGGCGTGCCGCTGCCGCGCCGGCACGACCGCCAGGCCGAGGCGGGCTGGTGCTGGTGCGGACACCGCAGCATGGTGCGTCTCACGGGGCTGTCGCTGCAGCCGAAACGCCGCCTGGGCTACTTTGAAGAGCAATTGGTGTCGTCGGCCCTGTTTCGGCTTTACCGCAGCCTGGGTGGCGACACGCCCGACCTGCGCCAGTCGGCCAGTGCCCATGTGACCTGCCTGGTGATGAAGGCGATCGCGCTGCTCGGGCCCGACAGCATCGTCCCGGCCTACAGCGCAGACCATTTCGTCAGCGCCCTGATCGATGCCGACCTGGGGTTGCAGGCCGATGAGTTGCTCGGGCCCACGGCCGGGCGGGCCTGCAAGGTGATCCGCTGGGCCTTCGAGACCCAGGGTCTGTATGCCACCGAGGATCCCGGCGTGGTGGCCGAAGGCCCTGGCAAGCCACCACCGGTAGACCTGTACATCGGTGACCGCCGTCGGGGTTCAGCATCCGAAGGCGGCTACCACCCCGTGCCGCTGACGTGGTCAGACGAGGGCGAGGCGACCTGGTTGGCCGATGGCCAAGCCGTCCGCAGGGACGCAGATCACCTGGCCATCGCCGTGCGAAATCGTGGCCAAAGCGCAGCGGGCGAGACCACGGTGGCCGCCTGGGCCTGGGACGGGCAGGGGGGCTGGTTGCACCTGGGCCGCGCAACCACCAGCACGGTGCCCGGGGCCGACGGACAGCGGCATGGCGAATCAATCGTCAAGATGCCACTGCCGCGCGACCTGCCAGCTCAATCGTGGGTCTTGGTGGCGACCAGTTGCGCTGCCGATCCGCACTTCACCCTGCCGACCGCGCTGCCCGGCTTGTCAGACCAGGCGGCCCTTCGCCGGTTGGTGGCCCACGACAACAACGTCGCTCTGGCGCGGGTCTAGCGCTAGACCCACTCGGCCGCGGCGCGGGCCCGCAGCCGGTTCAGCGTGGGCAGCACGATCGAGCCGTCTTGGGTCGCCGCCCAAATATTCAAGGCCAGCGTGCGGCTGGCCGAACTGTCGCTTCGGTAGTGCAGGCCCATGCGCTCGCGGTTGCGCGCAAGCCGGTAGGCCAGCCACAGCAGGGGGCAGCGCATGTCCACGTTATAGCCCTGGTCAAAGTCGGCTCGGGTGGGTTGGCGGCCCGCTTTCAGGCCGCTCGCCTGGCCATCCCGGTCCACTGGCGCAAAAACGCCGAATCGTTGTGCCACTTCGTCAATTTCCAGCAGCATCAACGCCAGCAGATGCCCGAGGAAGGCGTGCCCACTGGGAAACGCCGGGTGGCGCGGTGGCCCGTAGGGCGGCACCAGCCCCGGGCACAGCGTGGACG
>JANOAQ010000238.1:0-5117 GCA_031411195.1 Burkholderiaceae bacterium
GCGGGTGCGCGGCGTGGCCGGGCTGCGCATTGCCGACGCCAGCGTGATGCCCACCATCACCAGCGGCAATACCAACTCGCCGACGCTGATGATTGCCGAACGCGCGGCCGCCTGGATGCGCCAGCGCCGGCCCGGGTGAACCCGCAAGACCCCACCCGCCGTGTGGCTTGCGCGCTGAAACGGCGGGAAAACCCCGGCTGACGCCTGACGGGCCGCTGCCTACATTCCGCCCACTCGGCGTTTGCGGCCGGTTGATCTGGCCGCAAAGGCCCGGGGGACTGAGGAGACACAGACAGCAGAAGAACATCCTGGTGGCTGACCCGGCGCGATACCTACAACACAGCGCCCCATCGGGCAGCCCCGATCTCACGACGCCAAGCCTTGCGGCTTGGCGTTTTTTTTTAGCCAGCGCGCTGCAGCAGGGCGAAAAGCGGCTGCGGGCCGGCTCGATTCGGCGCATCGCACCGGCCCCGCCCCGCCTACCCTGTTGGCCTGTTTGTCCAACTTGCCGCACCGCTGGGTGTGGTCGCCGCCATGCCTGTCGATCCGCAACTGCGCACGCTGGAAATAGACATCCCCACCCAGCCCGACTCGCTGGTCAAGCTGTCGCTGCTGCTGGCCGAGGACGATGTGAACCAGCAGGCCATCGGCGCCCTGGTCGAGACCGACATGGCCCTGGCCGCCGCGGTGATGAAGGCGGTGAACTCCTCGCTCTACGGCCTGGCCGGGCGGGTGCAGAGCGTGCAGCAGGCCATCACCTACCTGGGCACGCGCGAGGTGGCGGGCATCACCTTCGAGATGGGGCTGCGCGCGGCCTTTGCGCCCGCGCCCGAACTGGAGCCGATCTGGCAACGCGCGGCCATCCGGGGTGTGCTGATGGGCCGCCTGGCCCAGGCGCTGGGGCTGGACGCGTGGGGCGCGCACTCGGACGGCTTGTTCGAAGAGTGCGGCAAGGCGGTTTTGTTCCGCCACGCGCCCGACCACTACCGCGCCATGCTGCGCGCCTGTGCCAACGATACCGAGCTGTGCCAGCTCGAGCACACCGGCTTCGGCGTCAGCCACGATGCCCTGGGCGCGGCGCTGTGCGAAAGCTGGGGCCTGGGGCTTGCCGCCGTGGCCAGCGTGCGCCACCACGTCACCGCTCAGGGCCAGCTGAAGCTGCCCGGTGTGCCTGCTCGGCGGCCGGTGCTGGCGTTGTCGGTGGTGGCCGCAACCCTGCTGGGGCAGTCCGACGCGCTGGACGAGGTGCTGCCCGAGGTGGCGGCCCTGGCCGACCTGGATGCAACGCTGCTGCTGCGCTCGGCCCGTCGCCTGGCCGAGGAGATGGCCGAGGCACTGGCGCACGGGCGCTCCCCTGGCTGATCGGCCGGCCCCCGCCCTAACCCTGATGGCGAAACCCCCCTGGGCAGGCCGGCGGCGCAAGGCTACCCTCGCGGCCGATATTGAACTTGCCTCGAAAGGGTTGCCCCATGCGTCACGTACCCGTCGATGCCAGCTTGCTGGCGCTTCAAAGGCTCTACCACTGGGAGAAGGCCGCACCTGACCGGGTGGTATTCACCCAGCCCATGGGCGGTGCCGAGGTGAAGGAATTCACCTGGGCCCAGGTGATGGACCAGGCCCGCCGCATGGCGGCGCACCTGCAGGCCCAGGGCATCCAGCCCGGCGACCGGGTGGCGCTGATCAGCAAGAACACCGCCTGGTGGTTGATGGCCGACTTCGCCGTCTGGCTGGCCGGCGGTGTTTCAGTGCCGCTGTACCCCACGCTGGCGGCCGAGACCATTCGCCAGATCCTCACCCACAGCGAGGCCAAGCTGCTGTTCATCGGCAAGCTCGATGGCTGGGCCGGCATGCGGCCGGGCGTGCCTGCCGGCCTGCACTGCATCGCCACGCCGCTGGCGCCGGCCCAAGCCGAGCTGCCACCGGGCTGCGAAGACTGGGCCACCATCGTCGCGCGAACCGCGCCCCTGGCCGGGCACCCGGTGCGCGATGGCGACGAACTGGCCACCATCATGTACACCTCGGGCACCACCGGCATGCCCAAGGGCGTGATGCACAGCTTTGGCACCTTCGCCTGGTCGATCGACGCCGGGCTGAAGCGGGTCAAGGGTGTCGACCTGAACACCCGGATGCTGAGCTACCTGCCGCTGTCGCATGTGGCCGAGCGCACGCTGGTCGAGTTTTCTCTGCTGTCCACCAGCATGCATGTCTACTTTGCCGAGAGCCTGGACACCTTTGCCGCTGACTTGCAGCGCGCCCGCCCCACGGTGTTTTTCTCGGTGCCGCGACTGTGGGTCAAGTTCCAGCAGGGTGTGTCGGCCAAGATGCCGCCGGCCAAGCTGGCGCGCCTGCTGAAGATTCCCATCCTCAACAACATCGTGCGCAAGAAGGTCCTCACCGCGCTGGGGTTGGACCAATGCGAGTTTGCCGCCGGTGGCGCCGCACCCATGCCACCCGAGCTGTTGAAGTGGTATGGCGCGCTGGGCCTCAAGCTCAGCGAGGTGTACGGCATGACCGAGAACTGCGGCGTGTCGCACGCCACCTTGCCCGGTGTGCCGCGCCCCGGCACGGTGGGCCAGCCTTACGATGGCGTGCAGACCCGGCTCGACCCGGCCAATGGCGAAATCCAGATGAAGAGCCATGGCCTGATGCTGGGTTACTACAAGGAGCCCGAGCTCACCGCCCAGGCCTTCACCGCCGACGGTTGGCTGCACACCGGCGACAAGGGGGCGCTGGATGTCGAGGGCAACCTCAAGATCACCGGCCGGGTGAAAGACCTGTTCAAGACCGGCAAGGGCAAGTACGTGGCGCCCGCGCCCATCGAGGACAAGCTGGTGATGCACAACGCCGTCGAGGCCTGCTGCGTGACCGGTGCCAACCTGGGCCAGCCGCTGGCCGTGCTGATGCTCAACCCCGATGCGGCGGCGCAGGCCGGCAGCCCGGCCGGCCGGGCCGAGCTGGAAGCCTCGCTCGCCGAGCACCTGAAGAAGGTCAACGCCACGCTCGACCCGCATGAGCAGCTCGATTGCGTGGTGCTGGTGACCGAACCCTGGACCGTCGAAAACGGCTTCATCACGCCCACCTTCAAGGTCAAGCGCAACCGGGTCGAGGAAATCTACGCGGCGTCGTACGAGCGCTGGGCGGGCTCGCGCAAGCCGGTGCTCTGGATGACATCCTGAGCCGCTTCGCGTTCGGCCACCGTGCGATTGGTGGCCAAACGCGCGGGGGCACGGTCGTGGGCGTTCGTGACGGGGCTCAACCTCCCAGGCGCTGGCGTCGATAAGCTGGGCAACCGAGCGCTGCCGCGCCTGGCCCGTGCCTGCCCCGCCAACTCCACGACATGCCCCAGGACCCCAGCGTCAATCTGCATCCTCTGTTGCTGCGCCAGTTGCACCGGCTGGGGCTGGCCGCTGGCGTGGTGCCTGAAAAGGCCGCATTCGACAGCCTGCTGGGCCGCGTCAGCCTGGCCTATGCCGACACCGACCAGGACCGCTACCTGCTGGAGCGCACCCAGGCCGTGGCCTCGTTGGAGATGGCCGAGCTCAACAGCGCGCTGCAGGCCAGCCAGGCACGGCTGAGCAGCCTGCTGGCCCTGTCGTCCGACTGGGTGTGGGAGCAGAACCCCAAGGGGCGCTTCACCTTTGTGTCCGAGTCCATGGCCCAGCGCTCGGGGCTGGACAACATCATCCTGCTGGGCCAGACCTTCACCATCGACGGCTCCTTGCGCGTGGCCGCATCCGATCTGACGCGCTGGCTTGGCCACCTGGGCCGCCGCCAGCCGTTCCGCGACCTCACCTTCGAGTTGACCGCCGGTGACGGCCGGGTCTTCCACATGAGCATCAACGGCGAGCCCTGGTTCGACGGCCCGCTGTTCAAGGGCTACCGCGGCGTGGGTGTGGACGTGACCACCGCCGTCGAGGCCGACCGCCGCGTTCAGGAGACCGCCCGGCGCCGCCTGCAGGCCCAGCTTGATTTCACCTCGCGCCTGCTCGAGGTGAACCCCACGCCCGTTTTCGTCAAGGACGAGATCGGCCGCTTCATCAGCGTCAATGCCGCCTGGCTCGGCTTGATGGGTTTTACCGCCGACCAGGTCATCGGGCGCAATTCCAGCGACTTGTATGGTGACGAAGGCTCCATGCACAGCGAGCACGACGAGCGCCTGCTGCAATCCGAAGAGCCCGTGCGCTACGAAAACCGCCTGCTGCGCCCTGGCCGCTTGCCGCGCGACACGGTGGTGACCAAGGTGCGCTTCACCCATGCCGACGGCAGCCCGGCCGGCATCATCGGCAGCATCATCGACGTGACCGAGTTCCGCGAGGCCGAGCGCGCCACGCGACAGGCACGCGATGCCGCCCAGGCCGCCGACCGCGCCAAGTCGGAGTTCATCGCCAACATCAGCCACGAATTGCGCACGCCCCTGCAATCGATCGTCGGCTTTTCCGAGCTGGGCGCCACCCGCGCCAAGGACCAGCCACGCTGGCAAGAGATGTTTCGCGACATCCACGATGGCGGCATGCGCATGCTGCACCTGGTCAACGCGCTGCTGGATTTGTCGAAGGCCGGCGACATGTCGGCCTCCTTGTCGCTCAAGCGCCGAGACCTGTCAGTGCTGGTCAACGGGGTGTTGAAAGAGCTGTGGCCGCTGGCCGAGCAGCGCGGTGTGCACTTTGACCAACGCCTGAGTGCCGGCGCCTTGTTTGCGCAGGTGGATGAATTTCGCTTTCAGCAGGTGCTGCGCAACCTGCTGGCCAATGCGCTGCGCTATGCGCCGCCCGGCTCGGCCATCGAGCTGCATGGCCAGGATGGCGGTGCCGACGGCGTGGTGCTGCAGGTGCGCGACCACGGCCCGGGTATCCCGCCCGACGAGCTGGAGAGCATCTTCAACCCCTTCGTGCAGAGCAGCCGCACCCGCGACGGCTCGGGCGGTACCGGCCTGGGGCTGACCATCTGCCGAAAGATCATCGACGCCCATGGCGGCCGCGTGCAGGCGGCCAATGCCGACGATGGCGGCGCGGTGATGACCATCCGCCTGCCCGCCACCGATTGAGGCCCCGCAGGCAGCCTGCTGGGGGGTCAGTCCACCTTGGCGTTGGCCGCCTTCACCACCTTGGCCCACTTGG
>JANOAQ010000239.1:0-15178 GCA_031411195.1 Burkholderiaceae bacterium
CGAGGCGCGGTGGCGGTGCGTCGGCAACACTGGCCTGTGACGTGTGCTCGCGCACCAAACCCTGAGCGACCCCACGGCCTCGGCCTTGCCGCAGCCCTGCCAAAAAAAATCAAAGCACCGAAATACCGCGGTGCATCAATGCATGGCATTCACCTGCCGGGACCCAGCCTCCCCATCTGCTGCCCTTGGCGGTCTGATCATCTTGACAGGCGGCTGGCCCAGCTGCTTGTAGACGGCCGGTCAGGGCGCACCCGACTCGGCCAGCGCCCGTGCGATGCGCTGCTTGGCCACGCGCGGTTTGGGCACGTGAAAGTCGAACCAGCGCCGCACGTCCTCGTCCAGCCCGATGCCGTGCATGTAGTTGTACAGCGCCTTTTTCAGGCCCACGCCCAGGGCATCGTGGTCGGTGCCGGTAGGGTCGATGAAGCCGATGTCGTTCTTGGCGAACGTGACGGGCGGCAGCGGCACCAGCTGCACATCGTAGTCCTGCGGCTGCCGGCCCACCGGTGAATGCACGGTGCAGGCAAAACGGTGCCAGAAGCCCGACTGGATGCAGCCTTGCGCAAACAACTGGCGCACGTACTCCAGCGCGTCCACCGTGTCCTGCACCGTCTGCGTAGGGAAGCCGTACATCAGGTAGGCATGCACCAGGATGCCAGCGTCCGAGAAGCCCTTGGTCACCCGCGCCACCTGATCGACCGAGACGCCCTTCTTCATCAGCGTGAGCAGCCGGTCGCTGGCCACTTCCAGCCCGCCGCTGATGGCGATGCAACCGCTGTCGGCCAGCTGCTGACAAAGCTCGGGCGTGAAGGTCTTCTCGAAGCGGATGTTGCCCCACCAGGTGATGGGCACTCGCCGACGCTGCAGCTCGGCGGCCAGCGCTTTCAGCGACTTGGGTGGCGCGGCTTCATCGACGAAGTGAAAGCCGGTTTGCCCCGTCTCGGCCACCACGGCCTCGATGCGATCGACCAGGGTTTCGGCCGTGGCCGCATCAAAGCGCGAGATGTAGTCCAGGCTCACGTCGCAGAAGCTGCACTTCTTCCAGTAGCAACCATGCGCCACGGTCAACTTGTTCCAGCGCCCGTCGCTCCACAGACGGTGCATGGGGTTGAGCATGTCCAGCAGCGACAGGTAGCGCCCCAGCGGCAGGCCGTCCCAGGTGGGGGTGCCCACGTCGGCAAAGGGCACGTCGGGTTCGGCCAGGTTGGTGTAACGCACCACCGGCGCGCCGGTATCGGCATCGGCATCGCGCACGAAGGTGCGCACCAGGCGGCTGCGGCCGCGCTGGCCGGCCAGGTGTTCCAGCAGGGCCAGCAGCGGGCGTTCACCGGCGTCCAGCGTCACGTAGTCGAAGTGGTCGAACACCCGCACGTCACTCAGTTCGCGCAATTCGGTGTTGACGAAGCCCCCGCCCAGCACGGTGACGATGGCCGGGTCGAGCCGCCTGATGGTCTGCGCGATGCGAAAGGCCGCGTACACCGCGCCCGGAAACGGCACCGACACCAGCACCACCGTGGGCTGGTGGCGCTGCAAGGCCGCGAGGGTCAGCGTGTGCAGCAACTCGTCCACCAGCGTGGGCGGCGCGGCCAGGGCCTGCGCCAGCGGGTCGAAGCTGGCCTGGCTCTGGGCCAGGCTTTCGGCGTAGCGCACAAACTCGAAACGCGGATCGGCCGCCTCGCGCACCACGTCGGCGATGTCGTTCAGGTAAAGCGTGGCCAGGTGACGGGCGTGGTCTTGCACGCCCAGCGCGCCAAAGGCCCAGGCCATCGGGTCGCCACCGTCGGGGTCGTCGTACACGTCCAGGCTGGCAAAGCGAGAACCCTCGGGCAAGAACGCGCGGCCCACGATGCGGTGGGCCAGCGTGGCATCGCGCCCCTGCAAGAAGGCGATCGTGGGGCCGATGGTGCTGGCGTAGTCGTCGAACCTCGCGTCGAAGGCCTGCGCACGGGCCGTGCGCTCGGGCGCCGGCTGGGCCGCGATGCACGTGCGCAGGGCCACCAGGCCTTCGCGCGACAGCAAGGCCAGCGCCAGGGCCAGGGCCAGGTCTTCCTGCACTGCGCTGACCCCGCGCGAGCGCAGAAAACCCGTCAGGTAGGCCGTCGACGGATAGGGGGTGTTCAGCTGTGTCATCGGCGCGATGAGCGACAGCACATGGGGCTTGGGGTGGATCATGCGGGGGCGGGCAGCGGCGGCGCATCATGCCACCGGCCCGCTGAAGATGCCGATGGTGCCTTGACCGTACACCGGCAGCGGCGGCGGCAACCTGCCAAGATGCGGGCAGGCCGGGCCAGCATTGCCCACACCGGCCACCCACCCCACAGGAGACTCGCATGACCTTTTTGACCTTCGCTCCGGCCCTGCGCGGCCTGGCCGCCGCCGCCCTGATCGCCACGCCGCTGCTTTCCGCCGCACAGAGCCCACCCCCCTACGGCGCGCCCATCACCTTCGAGCAGGCCAGGAAGGCCATGGTGGCGGCCGAGGCCGAAGCCCGCAAGAACAACTGGCAGGTGGTGATTTCCATCGTCGACACCGGCGGCCACCTGGTGATGCTGCAGCGCCTGGAGGCGCAAAACGCCAGCGTCGACATCGCCACCGGCAAGGCCCGTACCGCCGTCAACTTCCGCCGCCCGACCAAGGCCCTGGAAGACAGCCTGGCCGCCAATGGCAGCGCCCTGCGCATCCTGGCGGTGCCCGGCGTGATGCCCCTGCAAGGCGGCCTGCCCATCGTGGTGGACGGCAAGATCATCGGCGGCATCGGCGTGTCGGGCGTGCTGGCATCTCAGGACGAAATCGTGGCCAAGGCGGGCCTGGACACGCTTACCGGCAAGTAAGCGCTGGTGGCGACGCCCGGCGGCGGGCCGGCCGCGATAATCGCGGCATGAATCCGCTGCTGGGCAAGCTCAACCCCTACCCCTTCGAGCGCCTGCGGGCGCTGACTGCGGGCATCACCCCCAATCCGGCCTTGCGGCCCATCAGCCTGGGCATCGGCGAACCACGCCACGCCACACCGGCGCTGATCGAGCAGGCACTGATGGCCGGCCTCAAGGGCCTGTCGGTCTACCCACCCACTGCCGGCGAGCCGCGCCTGCGCGAGGCCATGGCCGCCTGGGTGCAGCGCCGCTATGGCGTGACGATCGACCCCGCCACCCAGGTGCTGCCGGTGGGTGGCTCGCGCGAGGCGCTGTTTGCGATCGCCCAGACCATCGTCGACCCCACCCGGCCCGGCGCCACCGTGGTCTGCCCCAATCCGTTCTACCAGATCTACGAAGGCGCGGCCTTGCTGGCAGGGGCCGACGTGGCCTTTGCCAACAGCGACCCGGCGCGCAACTTTGCGGCCAACTGGGCCGACATCGACGAGGCCACCTGGGCCCGCACCCAACTGCTTTACGTCTGCTCGCCGGGCAACCCCACCGGCGCGGTGATGCCGCTGGCCGAGTGGGAACGGCTTTTTGCGCTGAGCGACCGGCACGGCTTCGTCATCGCCAGTGACGAGTGTTATTCGGAGATCTACTTTCGCGATGAGCCACCGCTGGGCGGGCTGGAGGCCGCCGCCAAGCTGGGCCGCAGTGATTTTCGCAAGCTGATCACCTTCACCTCGCTGAGCAAGCGCAGCAATGTGCCGGGCCTGCGCTCGGGCTTCGTGGCGGGCGATGCGGACATCCTCAAGCAGTTTCTGCTCTACCGCACCTACCACGGCTCGGCCATGAGCCCGGTGGTGCAGAACGCCAGCGTGGCCGCCTGGGGCGACGAAGACCATGTGGTGGCCAACCGCGCGCTCTACCGCACCAAGTTTGCGCAAGTGACCCCCGTGTTGGCCGAGGTGCTGGACGTGGCCCTGCCCGACGCCGGCTTCTACCTGTGGGCGACTGTGCCCGCATTGGATGGCCAGACGGGTGACGATGTGGCCTTCGCCCAGCAACTGCTCGCTCAATACAATGTGGCGGTGTTGCCGGGCAGCCTGCTGGCCCGCACGGCACACCACCACAACCCCGGCAGCGGCCGCATCCGCATGGCCCTGGTGGCCGGCACCGAAGAATGCCTCGAAGCCGCCCACCGCATCGCCGACTTCACCCAACACTACCGCAAGGCCCCGAGCTGACATGAGCCAACCACTGCAAACCCTGATCGAACAAGCCTGGGACGACCGCGCCACCCTGGGCCCAACCAGCGCTGCCGCCGAGGTGCGCGCCGCTGTTGAAGCCGTCATCGCCGACCTGAACGCCGGCCGCCGCCGCGTGGCCGAGCGCCAGGGTGTTGGCCAGTGGACGGTGAACCAGTGGATCAAGAAGGCCGTGCTGCTGAGCTTTCGTTTGAACGACAACGAAGTCATGCGCTCGGGCGACCTGAGCTTCTTCGACAAGGTGCAGACCAAGTTCGCCCATGTCAGCGAAGACGCCATGCGCGCCACCGGCATCCGCGTGGTGCCGCCAGCCGTAGCCCGACGCGGCAGCTTCATCGGCAAGGGCGTGGTGCTGATGCCCAGCTACGTGAACATCGGTGCCTATGTCGACGAAGGCACCATGGTGGACACCTGGGCCACCGTGGGCAGTTGCGCCCAGATCGGCAAGAACGTGCACCTGTCGGGCGGCGTGGGCATCGGCGGTGTGCTCGAGCCGCTGCAGGCCAACCCCACCATCATCGAAGACAACTGCTTCATCGGCGCCCGCTCCGAGGTGGTCGAAGGCGTGATCGTCGAAGAGAACTCGGTGCTGGGCATGGGCGTGTACCTGGGCCAGAGCACGCCCATCTTCAACCGCGAAACCGGCGACATCAGCTACGGCCGCGTGCCCAGCGGATCGGTGGTGGTCAGTGGCAACCTGCCCAAGACGGCCGCCAACGGCCAGCCTTACAGCATGTACGCCGCCATCATCGTCAAGCGGGTGGATGCCCAGACGCGTTCAAAGACCAGCATCAACGACCTGCTCCGACCCTGAACATGGCCGCCGCAGCACAGCATCGGACGAGGGGCTGACATGTCAGGACGGATGGAAAAGGTGATGCGCCTGATGGCCGAGCGCAAGGCCTCGGATGTGTTCCTTTCGGCCAACATGCCGATCCTGATCAAGATCCACGGGCAGATGCTGCAGTTGTCAGACCAGGTGCTCACGCCCCAGCAGCCACGCCAGTTGATGGCCGAGGTGCTGAGCCCGCAGCAGCTTGAAGAACTGGACGACACCGGCGAGCTCAACCTCGCGGTGTCCATCGAGCGCGTGGGCTCGTTTCGCATTTCGGCCTTCAAGCAGCGCGGGTCGATTGCCGGTGTGGTGCGCCACATCCCGCATGTGATCCCGCCGCTGGACAGCCTCAATGTGCCCGACATGCTGGGCCAGCTGGTGCTTGAAAAGCGCGGCCTCATCCTGATGGTGGGCGCCACGGGCTCGGGCAAGACCACCACGCTGGCGGCCATGCTCGAGTTGCGCAACCGCACGATGCCGGGGCACATCCTCACCATTGAAGAGCCGATCGAATTCCTGTTTCAAAGCAAGAAGTGCGTGGTCAACCAGCGCGAGATCGGACGCGATACCGAATCGCTGCAGATCGCCCTGAAGAACGCGCTGCGCCAGGCACCCGATTGCATCTTGATCGGCGAAATCCGCGACCGCGAAACCATGAGCGCTGCGCTGAGCTACGCGCTGTCGGGCCATCTGGTGCTGGCCACCCTGCATGCCAACAACAGCCACCATGCGCTGGGCCGTATCCTGTCTTTCTACACGCCTGAAGCCCGCCCGGTGCTGCTGAGCGACCTGGCCGCAGGCCTGCGCGCCATCGTCTCGCAGCGGCTGCTGCGCGCCGAGGCCGGTGGCCGGGTACCGGCGATCGAGATCCTGCTCAACAGCAATCTGGTGGCCGAACTGATCGCAAAAGGCAATTTTGGTGGCGTCAAGGACGCGATGGAAAAATCGCTGGCCGAGGGGTCGCAAAGCTTCGAAGAATCCATTGCGTCACTCATCCTCAGCGAAACCGTCAGCCGAGAGGAAGGACTGGCCTTTGCCGACTCGTCCACCAACCTGCTCTTTCGTCTGCAGAACGAGACGACACCGGTTTCCCGCGCCACGCCACGGGGCGAAGAAAGCGACGCGCCCGAATTCACCGACTTCGTGATCGACGTGGTGCCCGAGGGCTATGTGCCCCGGCGTGCCGGTGCAGCCGGCAACTTTCCGCCCATTCAAGCCCGATGAACGCGCCCTTGCCCACATTGCGCCTGCTGGAGGCGTTGATCGCCCGCCCGTCCGTCACGCCGGCCGATGCCGGCTGCCAGGCCCTGGTGGTCGAACGCCTACAGCCCCTGGGTTTTGAGTGCGAAACCCTGCTGTGCGGGCCCGAGACTTTCCGCGTCACCAACCTGTGGGCGGTGCACCGTGGCACGCGGCCGGGCCCGATGGTGGTGCTGGCCGGCCACACCGACGTGGTGCCCACCGGCCCGCTGGCGGCTTGGACCAGCGACCCCTTCGTGCCCAGCCACCGCGACGGCCATCTGTTTGGCCGGGGCGCGGCCGACATGAAGACCTCCATCGCCGCGATGACGGTGGCTGCCGAAGAGTTCGTGCTGGCGCACCCCCAGCACACAGGCAGCCTGGCCTTGCTGTTCACCAGCGACGAGGAAGGCCCTTCCACCGACGGCACGGTGCGTGTGGTCGAAGCGCTCAAGGCCCGGGGTGAACGGCTCGATTGCTGCATCGTCGGCGAGCCCACCTCGGTGGATGTGCTGGGCGACATGGTCAAGAACGGGCGCCGCGGCTCGCTCTCGGCCCGGCTCACCGTGCACGGCGTGCAGGGCCATGTGGCCTACCCGCAGTTGGCGCGCAACCCGGTGCACCTGCTGGCCCCCGCCCTGGCTGAACTGGCCAGCACCGTGTGGGACCAGGGCAATGAGCACTTCCCGCCCACCACTTGGCAGGTCAGCAATATCCACGCGGGAACCGGCGCGCTCAACGTGATCCCGGGCGATGTGGTGGTCGATTGCAACTTCCGCTTTTCCACCGAAAGCATGCCCGAGCAACTGAAGGCCCGCGTCGCAGCCCTGTTGCAGCGCCACGGCCTGCAGACCACGCTGGTGTGGACGCTGGGTGGCTCGCCCTTCCTCACCCGGCCAGGCACGCTGAGCGCCGCGCTCAGCGCCGCCATCCAGGCCGAGACTGGCAACACGCCGGTACTCAGCACCACCGGTGGCACCAGCGACGGCCGCTACATCGCCCCCATCTGCGAACAGGTGGTCGAGTTCGGCCCCATCAATGCCACCATCCACAAGATCGACGAATGCGTGCGCGTGGCCGACATCGAGCCGCTGAAGAACATCTACCGCCGCACACTGGAGTTGCTGCTGACATGACGGTTCTCCAACTGATCAAGCGCTGCAGCGCCCGCCTCGAACAGGCGGGCGTTTCGTTTGGGCACGGCACCACCAACGCCTTTGACGAAGCTGCCTGGCTGGTGCTGTGGCGCCTGGGCCATGCGCTGGATGCGCTGGACGAGGTGGCCGAGATGGCCGTGAGCGATGCGCAGCAGCGCAGCGCCGAAGCGCTGGTGCAAGAGCGCATCACCACCCGCCGCCCCGCCGCCTACCTGACCGGCGAAGCCTGGCTGCAGGGCGTGCCCTTCACCGTGGATGAGCGCGTGATCGTGCCGCGCTCGCTGATTGCCGAGCCGCTGGCCGAGGGCTGCATTGACGCGTGGCTCAGCGACCGCACCCAACACATGCTCGACCTGTGCACCGGCAACGGCAGCCTGGCGGTGCTGGCCGCCTTGGCCTGGCCCGAAGTGCGGGTGGCTGCGGCCGATCTGAGTGCCGATGCGCTGGCAGTGGCCGCCATCAATGTGCAGCGCCACGGCCTGGCCGATCGCATCACGCTGCACTTGGGTGATGGCCTGGCGGCAGTGGCCGGCCAATGCTTCGACCTGATCCTGTGCAACCCGCCCTATGTCAACAACGCGTCGATGGCGGCGCTGCCGGCCGAGATCCGGGCCGAGCCGGTGCTGGCCCTGGCCGGTGGCGACGACGGCATGGACTTCATCCGCGGCCTGTTGCGCGACGCGCCCGACACCCTGTCGCCCGATGGCCTGCTGGTGCTGGAGATCGGCCATGAGCGGCCCTTTTTCGAGCGCGCCTTCCCCCGGCTGGAGGTGGTGTGGCTGCCCACCAGCGCGGGCGACGACCAGGTGCTGCTGGTGACCCGGCAGGCACTGCAGGCGGCGGCATGAACATGAACACGGCGCTGGAGGCGTTTCTGGTCGACTTTCACGACCGCTTGCCGGGCGGCAGCTCGGCCGCTTTCGGTGATCTGCCGGTGCACGACGAAGCCGGCCGCGCCTATGACTCCAGCTACCACGCCCTGGCCAGCCGGCTGGATGCCGCGCCCGCTGGCGCGGTGCTCGACCTGGCCTGCGGTGACGGCCAACTGCTGGCCCTGTTGACCGGCTCCGCCCGCGCCCGCATCGGTATCGACCTGAGCGCGGGTGAACTGCGCTCCGCCCGAGCTCGACTGGGTGCCAACGTGGCCCTGCACCAGGCCCGCGCCCAGACCCTGCCGCTGGCCGATGCCAGCCTGGCCGCCGTCACCTGCCACATGGCGCTGATGCTGATGGCCGAGCCCGCACAGGTGCTGGCTGAGATCGCCCGTGTGCTGCAACCCGCCGGCCACTTGCTGGCCGTGGTGCCCGCCGCGCCGGCGCTGGCGGCTGACAACCCCTGCCCCGCCGTGGCGGCCTTCCATGCGGCGCTGGATACGCAGCCGCGCCAGGCCCGCTGGCAAGGCGTGCGCTTTGACGTGGTGCGGCCCTGGCGCGAAGGCGCCGGTGTGGCCGCGCTGCTGAAGCTGCACTTCGCCACCTGGCAAATCTCGTCGCTGCAGTCCGAACAGCGCCTGAGCCCCGCGCAGGCCTGGGCCTGGTTCACCGGCTTGTACGATCTGCACCTGTTGCCGCCTGAAAGTTGGGCGCCGGCCGAAGCGGCCTACCACGCCCACCTGGCGCCCCGGCTCGATGCCGATGGCCGCACCGCCTTGCCCCATGCCTACCTGCTGATCGACGCCACCCTGGCGCCGCCCGGCCTGCCCTTGCCCGAGACCCCATGATCCAGTTGAAGAACCTCACGCTGCGCCGCGGCGTCAAGGTGGTGTTGAAAGACGCCAGTGTCACCCTGAACCCCGGCGAAAAGGTGGGCCTGGTAGGCCGCAATGGCGCGGGCAAGTCCAGCCTGTTTTCACTGATCGCGGGCCGCCTGCAGGCCGATGCGGGTGATTTCGACATGCCCGCCAAGTGGCGCCTTGGCCAGGTGGCCCAGGAAATGCCAGAGACCGATCAGCCCGCCACCGACTTCGTGCTCGATGGTGACCTGCCCTTGGTCGAAGCGCGCGCCAAGCTGGCCGCCGCCGAAGCCGCCGAAGACGGCCATGCCATCGGTGATGCCTATGTCGAGCTGGAGCATGCTGGCGCCTTCGACGCCCCCGCACGCGGCCAGGCCCTGTTGCTGGGCCTGGGCTTTCGCACCGATCAGCTCGATTCACCGGTCAACAGTTTTTCAGGCGGCTGGCGCATGCGCCTGCAGCTGGCCCGCGCGCTGATGTGCCCGGCCGACCTGCTGCTGCTGGACGAGCCCACCAACCACCTGGACCTGGACGCGCTGGTGTGGCTGGAAAACTGGCTCAAGCGCTACGAAGGGCTGATGATCGTGATCAGCCACGACCGCGAGTTTCTCGACGCCATCACCACGGTGACGGTGCACCTGGACAACGCCGCCCTCACCCGCTATGGCGCCAACTACAGCGGCTTCGAGGCCATGCGCGCCGAACGCATGGAGCAGGCCCAGGCCGCCTTCGGCAAGCAGCAGGAAAAGATCGCCCACCTGCAGAAGTTCATCGACCGCTTCAAGGCCAAGGCCAGCAAAGCCAAGCAAGCCCAAAGCCGGGTGAAGGCCCTGGACCGCATGGTCAAGCTGGGCCCGGTGCTGATGGATGCCGAGTTCGACTTCGAATTTCGCCAGCCGCAGAACCTGCCCAACCCCATGCTGACCATGCGCGAGCTCAGCTGCGGCTACCCCAACCTGGTGGCCGGCCAACCGCCCGTCACCATCGTGCGGCACATCACCCGCAGCGTGATGGCCGGCCAGCGCATCGGCATCCTGGGCGCCAACGGCCAGGGCAAATCCACCCTGGTCAAGACCATCGCCCATGCCCTGCAACCGCTGGGCGGCGAGTTCACCGAAGGCAAGGGTCTGACAGTGGGCTACTTCGCCCAGCAAGAACTCGATCTGCTGAACGAAGACGACACGCCGATGCAGCGCATGGTGCGCCTGGCGCGCGAAAGCGGCGCCACCGGGCAAGAGGCGCGTGAGCAGGACCTGCGCAATTTTCTGGGCCAGTTCCGCTTTGCCGGCGACATGGTGCACCAGACGGTGGGCACGCTGTCGGGCGGTGAGCGCGCGCGCCTGGTGATGGCCACCATCGTCTGGCAAAAGCCCAACCTGCTGCTGCTCGATGAACCCACCAACCATCTCGACCTGAACACCCGTGAGGCGCTGAGCGTGGCGCTCAACGAGTTCGAAGGCTCGGTGATGCTGGTCAGCCACGACCGATCACTGCTGCGCGAGGTCTGCGACGAGTTCTGGCTGGTCACCTCGGGCGGTGTGCTGCCCTTCGATGGTGACCTGGACGACTACCAGAAATGGCTGCTCGAAGTGTCACGCGCCAATGCCCGAGGCCTGCCCGCGCCGCCGGTGCCGGGCATGCGCGATGTGCTGGCGCCCACCGAGCCCCGGCCCGAGGTGCGCCCTGCCCAGGTGCCGCAAGCCACGCCCAAGGCCGTGGCCCGTGATACGGCGGCCGCGGCCACCCAGCCCGGCGCCTTCCGGCGTGACGATCGCAAACTGTCGGGCCAGCAGCGCAACCAGGTGGCCAACCGCACCCGCCCCATGCGGGCCGAAGTTCAGCAAATCGACGAGCGCATGGCCAAATTGGGTGCCGAGCGCGGCACCCTGGAAGCGCGCTTGTCGGACGGCAGCCTGTCGGGCCCCGACATCGCCGAGACCGGTCGCCGGCTCAACCACATCGCCGCCGAGGTGACGGTCCTCGAAGAGCGCTGGCTCGAACTGACCAACGAGATCGAAACTCTCAACGGCGGGGGCTGAAGCCTGCCAGCACGGCCGCGTCGGGGTACAGGGTCTGCAGCAGGTCGGCGCCCAGGGCGCGTAGCAGGGCCTGGGTGGCCACGTCCAACGCCGGGTCGGAGGATGGCGCCAGTGATGCCGGTGATGCCAGTGATGCCAGTGATGCCGGTAAGGCCGGTGACGCCGGTAAGGCCGGTGACGCCGGTGAAACCAGCAGGCGGCCGCGCTGCAGCCACAGCGCGCTGCGCTCGGCCTGGTGGCGGGCCAGCACGGCGTCCACCGCCGGGCCCCAGGCCGGTGGTGGTTCGGCCTGGCGCCAGGCGCCGCGGCCCCGGCCGTGGTGGGCCACGGCCAGATATCCCAGCAACGACGCGCGCAGCAGGGCGTCCAGCACCGGCTCGTCCCAGGTCAGCCAGGCCCGATCGGTGCCGCGCACCCGGTTCACGCCACGCGCCGCGCCGGCCCCGGCCAGCGCGCCCAGCACACCACCGGCCAGCAGGCCGCCACCCAGCGTGAGGCCGCCGCTGGCGATGTCGGCCTTCAAGCCAGCCAGGGCACCGCTGACCAAGCCGCCCCACAGCGCGGCGCGGCCTTCGTGCAGCGGCTGTCGCCGGGCGAAGTGCCGGGCCAGCTGGTGCAACACCTGGTCGGTGGTTTCGGGCTCCAGCTGGTGCAGGCGAACCAAGGCGTCGGTGCTGCGGCGGATATCGGCATCCAGCCGCTGGGCCAACGCGGCGGCGGCGGGGTCTTGCGGGGTGTCGGGCCCACCCATTTGCACATCGCCCTGCCCCCGGCCCAACCAGCGGCCCAGGGTCTGCCCGGCCTGGCGCAACGGTGCACTCCACGGGCTGCCACTGGCGCTCTCGCGGTCGAGTGCGGCGCGCTGCAGGCGCGCAGCCAGCAGATCCATGGCCTGCGCGAAGGTGGCCTGGCGGCCATCGCGCCAAACCGTGGCCAACCGGGCCATCAGCGGCTGGCGCGCTACGGGCAGCGCCGCAGCCACGGCCTGCAGCAGCACCGCCTCTTGCACCCAGCAGCGGCTGAAGGCGTCCAGGGGCAGCACGGCACGCACCACCGCCGGCGATGTCGCATCTGCGCCGGGTGGCACCAGGCTGTCCAGGTGGTCTTGCCAGCGCTGCACTTCGCGGGCCTCGTCGGCGGGCGCAGTGGGATCGCCCAACTGGTTCAACAGCACGATGACCGGTTTGCCCACCAGCGCCAGCACCTGCAATTCGGGCGCCAGGTAGGCCGCGTCTTCAGGCGCTTCGGACGCGTTCACCAGGTACAGCGCCACATCGGTCTGGTCCAGCACATGGCGCACCGCCCGCTGGCTGGCCCAGAAGGCGCGGTCGCGCCAGCGGTCCCACACCTCGGTCAGCAGCCAGCCCAGCGGGTTGCCGGCCTGGGCCAGGCGGCGTGCCAGGCGCTGGCTGTCACCGAAGCCGGGGGTGTCCCAAAGCAACAGGCGTTCACCACCGGCGGCCTGCGCCAGCACATGGGGCTCGGCGGTTTCGGTGACATGGGCCTGGTCGAGCACCTCGCCGATGTCGCGGCCCAGCAGCGTGCGCGCCAGCGTGGTCTTGCCCACATTGGTGTGCGAAACCAGGCTCAGTGACAGATCGTCCGGCAGAGGCGGTGGCGTCGTCATGCGGTGGCCAGATCAATGAACTGCGCGGTGCTGCCCACACCGGCCAGCAGCGCCTGCCAGACCTGGCGGCGTTGGGCCAGGCGGGTGGCCAGCGTGGCGCCCGACAGGCGCTCGCGAAAGCCCGACTCATCCACCCACACCACCACCGGTGGGGCCGCCGCCCCACGCTGCACGGCCAGCGCGCGCAAAAACGCGGCATGGCTTTCGCGTTCGGGCGTGGCGGTCAGCGCAAACAGCACCACCACGGTGGGCGGCAGCGGCAGGGGCAAGCGCGTTGGCAACTGGTCTTCAGCGCCCTGTGGCAGGCTGGCCTGCAGCCGAGGCCGCACCTGCGGGCCCCACTGCCGCAGCAGCAACCGCAGCAGCGCGGCCTGGCGCGCCGCATCGAGCTGGTAGCTGTAGGGCAGCACCAGCAGCGGCAAGGGCTGGCCACCGGCTTGGCGCAGCAGGCGCTGCAGGGCCTCGTCCTCGGGCAGCGGCAAGGTGAGGGCCAGGCGACGCGCGCGCAGCCAGGCCCAAGCTGCCAGGGCCAAGCGGGGCAGCACCACCACCGCCAGCACGGTGACGGCCCAAAGATGCATCCAGCGCGCAGCGCCTTCGCCGCCTCCCTGGGCCAGGCGCAGCTGGGCAAGCGCCTGCGCATCGGGCAGGGCCTGGCCCGTCAGCGCAGCGGCTGGGCCCAGCACCGCATGCAACAGCGCCAAAACCTGGGGCGGCTCCAGCAAGGTGCTGTCCCAGCCCGCACGGAAGTCCAGCACCAGGCCGCAGCCGTACCAAGCCAACAGGGCGGCCAGCGCCAGCACGGCTGCCGCCGCATGCACTGCCGCAGCGGCTCGGGCCTGCTGCAAGGGCGCGGTCGCCTGCAACCAATCGTGCCGGAAGGTGGCCAGCGCGCGCAAGCGCGGTGCGTCGGCCGGGCCCTCACGGCCAAGCAGGCGCGACAGGCCAGGCTGGGCGCGGGCCATCAGCCGCAGCAAGCCGCCGGGCAATGCAGCACTTGGCAATGCACCACCTGGAAACACCGTGCCGGGCAACACGGCGCCTTGCAGCGCAGCACCCGACGGCACCGTGGCCGGCCGGCGCAGCGCCTGCCAGGCGAGCAGCAAATAGACCATGCAGTTCCAGGCCAGCAGGCCCAGCAACGGTGGCGCCAGCAGGTTGAGCACGGTGCTGCCCGCCATGCCGCCAGCGGCCAGGCCGGCCAGGGCCGCTGCGGCCAGCAGACCCAGCACCAGCGGTCGCAAGGGTGCGCCCTGCAAGTGCCCGAGCACGGGCCGCCAGTGCGCGTGTAGTTCGGCCAGACGGCCCAGCGCAAGACGGGCGCGCTCGGCCAGCCAGGTGGTGGGCTCGGCGTGTTCCCCCAGCCGGCGCCGGGCCTCGTCGCCAGCCCATGCGGCCACAGGATCGACCAGGGGGCCGACCACAGGGTCGGCCACCGGCTCGGTCACCTGGCCTGCAACGTGGCCAGTCTGTGGCCCCTGCCCCCGGCCGCCCGCACGGTTGTCCACTTCGGCTTGCGCTTGCACCACCCGCCACAACAGCACCGCTCGCAATTCGGCTTCGGTCATTGGCGGCAGGGTGGCGTCGGGGCGTAGAGGAGCATGGTGCAGACAGCGCCTGATTGTGCCCAATGGCCTGGTGGCACCATGGTCATGGCTAATTTAATTGCACACAACTTAATTGCTCGCTACATTCATTGCCATGCCTCGCAAAGCAACCACCACGGCCGCCCGCCGCCCAGCCGCCGCTGCAGCCCCGTCCGATTGGTTGGCGCTGGATCACCAGCTGTGCTTTGCGCTGTACTCGGCCTCGCTGGCCATGACCAAGGCCTACAAGCCACTGCTGGCGCCGCTGGGGCTGACCTACCCGCAGTACCTGGTGATGCTGGTGCTCTGGGAAGGCGATGGCGTGACCGTCAGCCAGGTGGGCGATCGCCTCAGCCTGGATTCAGGCACGCTCACTCCCCTGCTCAAGCGCCTGCAGGCCCTGGGTTTGCTGCAGCGTATGCGTGATGTCGCCGATGAGCGCCGGGTAATGCTGCAGCTCACTGTTGCCGGCCGCAAGTTGCGCAGCCAGGCGCTGGCCGTGCCCCAAGCCATCGCTTGCGCCACCACCTGTGATCTGCAGCAGATCGGCCAACTCACCAGCCAGCTCAAGCAGTTGCGCCAGCAACTCACCGTGTCCCTGCAGGTGAACGGCCCTGCCGCCGCCTGACCTTCACCGCCCCGCCCGGGGCATCACCCCAGCACGCCTCAAGGAGATCACCATGGCCCTCGACAAAGTTCTCTACACCGCCACCGCCACAGCCACCGGTGGCCGCACCGGCACCGCCGCCTCGTCGGACGGCGCGCTCAGCGTCAACCTGTCCACCCCGCGTGAGCTGGGCGGCGCCGGCGGTGCCGGCACCAACCCCGAGCAGCTGTTCGCGG
>JANOAQ010000240.1:0-3443 GCA_031411195.1 Burkholderiaceae bacterium
CGACAAGGTGACCAAGGCCGAATCGATGGTCGACGCCGTGGTCGACCGCGACGAGTGCAACCGCCCCGACACCACCCTGGCGGGCCTCGCCAAGCTGGCGCCGGTGATGGGGGCCGGCAAGTTCGTCACCGCCGGCAACGCCAGCCAACTGTCGGACGGCGGCGCGGCCGTGGTGCTGATGGAAGCCAAGGAGGCCGAGCGCCGTGGCCTGCAGCCGCTGGGCGCCTTCAAGGGCTGGGCGGTGGCCGGTTGCCAGCCCGACGAGATGGGCATCGGCCCGGTGTTCGCCATCCCGCGCCTGCTGCAGCGCCATGGCCTGAAGGTCAGCGACATCGACCTGTGGGAGCTGAACGAGGCCTTTGCCAGCCAGTGCCTGTACAGCCGCGACAAGCTGGGCATCGACCCGGCCATCTACAACGTCAATGGCGGCTCCATCGCCATCGGCCACCCCTTCGGCATGACCGGCGCGCGCCTGGCCGGCCATGTGCTGATGGAAGGCAAGCGCCGCGGCGCCAAGCACGTGGTGGTGTCGATGTGCATCGGCGGCGGCATGGGCGGCGCCGGCTTGTTCGAAGTGTTCTGATCCAGTCAACCCGCATCCCCAGGAGATCGACATGTCCACAGCGCACGCCATCCGACCGCGGCCCACCGTGTCAGACGACGAACGCCAGGTGCGCGAAGACCTGGCCGCGGCCTACCGGCTGGTGGCGCTCTGCGGCATGGACGACAGCATCTACACCCACATCTCGGCGCGGGTGCCGGGCAGGCACGACCAGTTCCTGATCAACCCCTACGGCTGGCTGTTCCGTGACATCACGGCTTCGTCGTTGGTCAAGATCGACCTGGAAGGCCGCATCCTGGACGACTCACCCGACGATGTGAACCCCGCCGGCTTCACCATCCACAGCGCCGTGCACGCGGCGCGCCACGACGCGGCCTGCGTGCTGCACACCCACACGGTGGCGGGCGTTGCAGTAGCCTCGTTGGCGGGTGGCTTGCAGCCCTGCAACCAGTGGGCGCTGCAGTTCTACAACCGGGTGGCATACCACGACTTCGAAGGCATTGCGCTCGACCATGCCGAGCGCGAGCGCCTGGTCGCCGACTTGGGGCTGACCGCCCGCGCGCTGATTCTGCGCAACCACGGCCTGGTCACCCTGGGCCGCACGGTGAGCGAAGCCTTCATCCTGATGCACAACCTGGATCGGGCCTGCAAGGTGCAGATCGCCCTGCAGTCCACTGGCCAGCCCATCCACCCGGTGCCGCCCGAGGTGTGCGAGCGCACCGCACGCCAGTACGAAAGCAGCGACAGCAAGCGCCAGGCTGGGCAGGAAGACCCGAATGCACGCGAATGGCGCGGCTTCATGATGCGGCTGGAACCGGGTTCGGGCACATCCTTCCGCGATTGACTGACACGCTGCCGGGCCCCACCCCCATGAGCGACGCTTCCGACGCCGTGCACACCACCGTCGACGCCGACGGCATCGCCACGCTGACGATCCGCGGCGCCAAGTCGATGAACATCATCGGCACGCCTCACATCCTGGCCGCCACCAAGGCGATGCACCAGTTGGCCACCTATCCGGCAGTGCGCGTGCTGGTGCTGCGCGGCCCCGACGACCGCGCCTTCGTGGGTGGCGCCGACATCAACGAGATGGCCGCGCTCACCCCGGCCACCGCCGAGGTCTTCATAACCGGATTGAAGAACCTGTGCGAGGCGGCACGCCTGTTCCCCACCCCGGTGATCGCCCGCCTGGGCGGCTGGTGTCTGGGCGGCGGGCTGGAGCTGGCCATGGCCTGCGACCTGCGTTTGGGCAGCCACGATTCACAGTACGGCATGCCCGAGGTGAAGGTGGGCATCCCCTCGGTCATCCACGCGTCACTGCTGCGCCGCCTGGTGGGCGAGCCCCAGGCCACCTGGATGCTGCTGACCGGCGACACGCTCGATGCCGCCACCGCCTTGCGCCATGGCCTGGTGCACCGACTCAGCGCGCCGGGCGAGTTGGACGCCGACGTGCAGCGCACGGCCCGCCAGATCGCCGCCCTCGGCCCGCAGGTGCTGCGCCAGCAGAAGGTGCTGATGCGCCAGTGGACCGAACTGCCGTTCGAAGACGCGCTGGCCGCCAGCGTCAAGGCCTTTGGTCAGGCCTTCACCACCGGTGAGCCTCAGCGTTACATGCAGCACTTCTTCGACCGAAAGCGCGGCGGTTGAGCGGCGGCTGAGCGGTAGCTGAACGGCGGTTGTGCGGCGGTTGTGCAGCGGTTTCGCGGCGGTTGATGAAGCATCTCAGCCCGCGCTGACCACCAGGCGCAGCGCCAGCCAGGCCGGCAAGCCCAGCCACAGCAAACCGGTGGCCCCACGCTCCAGGCCACGCCGCCACGCCAGCGCCAGCCCGGGTTGCCAGCGCGCAGCGAGCCAGGCCACGGCCTCCACCACGCCGCGCAGGGCCGTGGCCGCCAGCAGCACGCCCACACTCCAGGCGGCCCACCACAGCACGAAGGCCTGAAAGTAGGCTGCCAGGCCGAAGGTGAGGTACTCGCCCACGCCGCTGCCGTAGGCGATGTGCTGGTGCAGATGGAAGGCCGGCACGGCCAGCACCAGCGGCAGCAGGCCGAACTTCAGCAGGGGATGGGCCCACCGCCCGCGCGCCACGCCACCCTGGGCCTGCGCGTAGGCCGAGCCCACCTCGGCGGCCGGCCCGCCGGCAGCGGCCAGCGCCCGGGCCAACGCGTCTGCGTGGCGCAAGGCCAGGCCCAGCGGATACGCCGCGCCATCGGCCAGCCGCAGGCTCAAACCCGCGCTGGGCCAGGGCCAGCGCCATGCCCGAACGGCCACCAGCGATGCCAAAGGCAGTTCCAGCCGCTGGGCGCCACGCGTGAGGGTCAGCAGCCCGGGCGTGAGCGACACCCGCGAACGAAACGCGGCCAGCAGGCACAGCGCCGCCAGCTCGGGTGCCAGCACCAGGGCACCGGTCCACCGCAACTGCGCCAGGGTGCGGCCGCGCAGGTCTTCGTCGAACAGCAGCGCCAGGCCCAGGCCCAGCAGGCTCAGACGGGCGATTGCACGCAGCGCACCGCCCGCCACACGCGCCGCCAGCGGCAGCAGCACGACATGGGATGGCAGCGCAGGCGCAAGCCCTTCGCGGGCCAGCCACCGCACCAGCGGCGGGCCGGCCAGCAGCAGCAGCAGCGCCGCCAGGGCGGCCGGGCCCACCCAGTCGCCCCAGGCCACCATCAGCGTGCGCGGTGGCACGGGCACCGGCAACTCGCCCATCACCAGGCTGCGCTCGTTCATCAGCGCGCCTGCGCGCACCTCGCCGGTGGCATCGATCGCCGCGCTGTAGCCATTGGTGGTGACGCGAAACTGCGGCAGCCGCGTTTCGATGCTGCGAAAAGCCGCCGCCGCCTGGTGCAGCCGTGCGCCGATCGGGTGGTCACTGAACCAG
>JANOAQ010000241.1:0-2185 GCA_031411195.1 Burkholderiaceae bacterium
TTCACGTCGAGGCAAACCGCATGAGTCTAGCACGGTGCTTGTAGGCGTCATCGGTGCCGGCATCGTCGGCGTCACCACCGCCTACGAACTGGCGGCTCAGGGCCATGAGGTCACGGTGCTGGAGCGCCGTGGAAGCGTCGCCGCCGAGACCAGTTTCGCCAATGCCGGCGTCGTAGCGCCGGGTTATGTCACGCCCTGGGCGGCGCCTGGCATGCCCTGGAAGGTGCTCAAACACCTGCTCAGCCGCCATGCGCCGGTGCGCTTTGGCGGCCTCAATGCGCTGGGCCAATTGCCCTGGATGTGGCGCTGGCTGCTGGCCTGCCGCAAGTCGGTCTACGTGCCCAACCGCACCGCCATGCAACGCCTCGCGCAGATGAGCCGCGAACGCATTCTTGAACTGACACACGCGCTGAACCTGGACTACGAGCAGGTCGACGGCTACATGGTGCTGCTGCGCACCGAGCGCGAGCTGAAGGCGTCGAAAGGGTCGCTCGCCCTCCTGGGCGAACTGGGTGTGGCACACCAGGTGGTGGACGCGGCCCGTGCACGTGAACTGGAGCCCGCGCTCAACCCGCAGGCGACGCTGCATGCGGCGATCCACCTGCCGCAAGACGGCGTGGGCAACTGCCGCCAGTTTGCGCACCTGCTGAAGGCGGAAGCGCAGCGCCTGGGCGCACGCTTCCGCTTCGACACTGCGGTGCGGGCCCTTGCACCCGGCACACCCGCTTCGGTGCACCTGGTCAATGGCCTGGTGCTGCAGGCCGATGCCGTTGTCGTCTGCGCCGGTGTGCAGGGTGCGGGGCTGCTGGCGCCGCTGGGCGTGCGGCTGCCGCTGGCGCCTGTGTGGGGCTATTCGGTGACGGCGCCCATCAACCATGTGGATGGCCAACTGCCCATGGCGCCGCGTGCCGCGTTGATGGACGAGCGCTACAAGGTCGCCATCTCTCGCCTGGGGCAGCGTGTGCGCGTGGCCGGCAGCGCAGAAATCGGCGGCAACGCAGACCATCAAAAGATCGCCAGCTTGCGTACGCTCTACAAGGTGCTCGACGACTGGTTCCCCGGCTGCGCCGTGATGCGCGACGCGCAACACTGGAAAGGTGCTCGCCCGATGTTGCCCGACGGCCCGCCGGTCCTGGGCGAGACCGGCGCCCCCGGCGTCTGGATGAACCTGGGCCACGGCTCCAGTGGCTGGGCGCTGTCGTGCGGGTCGGCACGTGTGCTGGCCGAACGCATGGCCGGGCGCGACCCCGGCATCGACCTCGCCCGGTTCAGCGCCGCGCGCTGGCGCTGAGGTCGGCACTCAGGACCACGGCGCCACAATGCGTGGCATGGCCGTGCCTTCCAAGCTGCAACACATCACCCGGCACAACGGGCCCTGGCCGCTGCTGGACGCCGCGGCCTCGCGCGCACACGAACGGGCCGCTCTGAGCCTGCACCCACCCGGTGCCTTGATGGCCGCTGCGGGCCTGGCTGTCGCCAAGCTCGCGCTGGCCCAGTGGCCCCAGGCGCGCCGGATCACCGTCTGGACCGGCCCGGGCAACAACGGCGGCGACGGCCTGGTCGCTGCAAGGCACCTGCATGCGGCCGGCTTGGCCGTGCAGATTCATCTGCTGGCCGACAGGGCGCGAATGCCTGCCGACGCCGCTGGCGCGCTGGCGCAAGCCCAGGCAGCCGGGGTCGCGATGGAGGCTTGGCAAGGCGGACCGGCGGCGCCCAGCGACTTGGTGATCGACGCCCTGCTCGGCCTGGGCGCCACACGCGCGCCGCAAGGGTTGATCGCGCAGGCCGTCGCTGCCATCAACCAGCAATCCAGCCCGGTCCTGGCTGTCGACCTGTCTACTGGCCTGCACCCGGACACGGGCACGCTGTTGGGGGTTGAAGCTGTCCGGGCCGCCGCCACGTTGTCGTTGCTGAATCTCAAGCCCGGCTGCTTCACCGGCCAGGGACGCGACCACTCGGGCGAGGTCTGGCTTTATGCCCTGGGGCACGCGGCCGCTGCAGGCACCGCGCTGCTGGCTGCTGCACCTGTGCTTCGCCCACGTCACCATGCCAGCCACAACGGATGTTATGGGGCCGTGGCCGTGGTGGGCGGGGCACCGGGCAGGGCCGGTGCCGCGTGGCTGGCCAGCGCCGCGGCATTGGCCGCCGGCGCCGGGCGGGTCTACGCCAGCCTGCTGGACCCGCT
>JANOAQ010000242.1:0-1725 GCA_031411195.1 Burkholderiaceae bacterium
CACGACCAGGTCCTGGTCGGCGGTGATGCCGGTGTCGCCGGAAAGGTAGGCCACCAGGCCGTTGCTGAAGCGCAGCACGTAGCCGGTGGCCAGGCCCACGTCGCCAGCAATGCCCACGGCCATCATGGCCTTGGCCAGTTCACCGCCGATGTAGGCTGGATCCAGGCCGTTGCTGTGCAGGGCCGCCACCGTGGCGATACGCACGCCGCCGATGGTGACGCTGCCGCCAAAGCGGGCCAGGATGGCATTGGCCGGGTCGCCGCCGTTGTCCTTGAGCTTGGCGGCAAAGAACGGAGGCATCTCGCTGCCGGTCACGATCTTCGACTTCTTGGCCAGCGCGATGTTCACCGCGTTGGACTGGGGCATGGCCGACACCGACAGGTCAGGCTTGTCGCACGCGCCCGCATTGGGCGCCTTGTTGTGGGCGTTGCCCAGGTGGTCGCCGTGCATGTGGCTGACCAAGAGGATGTCGATCTTGCCCAGGCGCGGGTCGTCGGCGCCGGCCACGGTGCGGCCCGGGTCGTAGAGGATGCGGGTGCCGCTCGGGTCTTCAAAGACCAGGGCGCGGTCCTGCGCACAGAACTCGCCGTCGATGCCACCCAGCGGCGTGACCTTCACGGTCTGCGCCAGCACGGGGGCGGCCAGCGCCGACGCGATGGCACCCACGGCCACCATCCAGATTGCAGCTCTCATCGATCGATCTCCTGATTGACGTGGTTGTTGGCCGGGACAAACGGCATCCTTGCAGCATCGCAGTGCAGGCATGTGCCGGGCGGGCAGGAATTCACTGATACCCAGACGGGCGGGAAAGCCCTAGGCTGACCCGATGATGATCGCCACACCCGACGCCCCCACCGCCACCTCGTCCATCCCCATGATCGACGGCATCCCGCTCACCCCCAAAGTGGTCACCACCATCGGCCAGGCGTCGATGGCGCCGGCGCCCACGGTGGCCGAAGAGCGCCTGCGACGCAAGCAGAAGCTGGCCGGTGCGCTGCGCATCTTCGGCCGGTTCGGCTTTGGTGAAGGCGTGGCCGGCCACATCACGGTGCGCGATCCCGAATACCCCGATCACTTCTGGGTCAACCCGCTGGGGCAGTCTTTCCGCCACATGAAGGTGTCCGACCTCATCCTGGTCAACCACCATGGTGAGGTGGTCTGGGGCAAGCATGCCGTCAACCGCGCAGCCTATGTGCTGCACGCGGCCGTGCACACCGCCCGGCCCGACGTGATTGCCGCCGCGCATGCGCACTCGGTCTATGGCAAGGCCTTCAGCGCGCTGGGCGTGCCGCTGGATGCGCTGACGCAAGACTCTTGCGCCTTCTACGAGCAGAACGTGGTGATCGCCGACCACGGCGGTGCGGTGGTGCTGGATGTGGAAGCCGGGCGTGACTTCGCGCGTGGCTTCGGCCAGAACCGCGCGGCCATCCACCAGAATCATGGCCATTTCACCGTGGGCGCCACGGTGGACGAAGCAGTGTTCTGGTTTGTCTGCTTCGAGCGCTGCGCCCAGGCCCAGCTGCTGGCCATGGCCGCCGGCAAGCCCAAGCTGGTGCCGCACCAATCGGCGGTGTACACGCGTGAAAACGCCGGCAGCGCGGTGACCGGCTGGATGCACTTCCAGCCGTTGTGGCAGGAGATCTGCCGCACCGACCCCGAATTGTTCGACTGAAGCCAACGCTGGTGCACCCCTGGCTGGGTGCGCCGCGGCTCAGGGCAAACCCG
>JANOAQ010000243.1:0-8676 GCA_031411195.1 Burkholderiaceae bacterium
TGGTGTCGAGCTTCGGCAAGACCTACCACGTGACGGGCTGGAAGGTCGGCTACGTCAGCGCGCCGGCGGCGCTGATGGCCGAGTTCCGCAAGGTGCACCAGTTCAACGTGTTCACCGTCAACACGCCGGTGCAGCACGGCCTGGCCGAATTCATGCGCGATGCGTCGCACCACCTGAATCTGGCCGACTTCTACCAGCGCAAGCGCGACCGCTTCCGCGCCGGATTGGCGAAGACGCGGCTGCGTGCCCTCTCCTGCCAGGGAACGTATTTCCAGTGCGTCGACTACTCGGCGGTGAGCGACAAGCCGGAGGCCGACTTCTGCCAGTGGCTGACCACCGAAATCGGCGTGGCTGCCATCCCCTTGTCTGCCTTCTATGACGATGGCCGAAACCAGGGCCTGGCACGCTTTTGCTACGCCAAGAAGGACGAGACCCTTCAGGCTGCCCTGGCCCGGCTGGCAAGCCTTTAGCAGGCCGGCCGGCGCGTCTGTTCGCGGCGCGCCCTCAGTGGCGCGAAGACAACGGCGGCAAGCCGCCATCGAGCTCTTCGTGGCCAAAGCCGGACAAGCGGCTGTCGCGGCGCAATTCAACTTCGGCAAAGGGTGCGGGACGGGTGAATTCGCGAGGTGCCGGTGCAAACTCACTCAAATCCAGATCAAGCGGCATAGGCCGTGACGCTGCGCGTCCGTCGTTGTCGCCGATCCAAAGCGCATTCGCGTCGGCAACCGTGCGCGGCGTTGTTGCGCGGGTGAAAACCCATTCGGCCAGCATCGCCTGGGCACTGGTGCGCTCCGACACTTGCCGGCGCAGGACGGTGTCGTCCGCGGGTTCATCGTCGAGCGGCAGCAGCAGATCAACGGTGTCGCCCAACGGGGCCGGCGGCGCATCGAAGGACATCGGCTCGGTGATTGGCGCGATCACCGGCGCAGCAAGCTGCGCTGTGGACGTACCCTCACCGACAAAAGTCGGCAGGTCACGCGCCAAGGCATGCAGCATCAGAATGTCGCGGTAGGCCGGCATGTCAAACGGCTCAAGGTCGGCCCGTCGCAACAGCAGTGTCTCGATGTCGGCCACGGCCCTGTCGGTATGCCGCCAGCTCTGCTGCAGGCGCCGCAGAACCACCGGGTACGCCTCCAACGAGCGCCCGCCCAAAAGGTCACCAGACCAATCGGGCGCATGGGCATTGAAGCGCTGATTGAAACGTTCACGCGTGCGTTCGTAGGCTTCTTCGTCACCCTGGTGCCGGTAAATCTCGAGCAGTTTGAAGTAAGGCAAGGCGTTGATCCCGCCGGTAGAACGCACATGGCTGAGCAGCAGGTCGATGGCCGCCTGTTCCTGGCCCAGCACACGGAAAAATTCAACCTGCTGGTCCAGATCCAGGAGCTCTTCCACCGACACCGGCCGAGGTGGGACACCGGTGCCCAACGAAAATGCCCGTGGCGCCATGGGGCCGTCGATGCCCGCGTTCGTGCGCGCCATTTCGTCATCGACGGCGCCGAGCAGCAAACGGGGTTGACCCAGCGTCAAGGATGGCTGCGTGGCTGGCGGCAGCGGCGCCGTACCTGACAGCATGCCCGCACCTGCAGGCAGCATGCGCGCAGCACCCGACTCGGTCGTCATTGAGACTGGCGCCAAGGGCTGTTCGGGCCGGCCAAGCTCGGATGCACGCTCTTCAAAAGCACGCTGCAGGCGCCGCAAGCGCAGCGCCAGCCAAAGCGATACCCCGCCAACGACAACCAGTCCCAATAACAGCCAAGGCAGCCAATTGTTGGCCGACTCTGCAGCGGCAAGTCGCTGCCGCAACTGCAGCATCTGGTCTTGATGGCGTTGGGCTTCGGCCAGCGCCTGCCGGACCTGCTGCTCCATCGCACGTATCTGCTCGGTCGGCAGTTCGCCAATACCGGGCAACTGCGCCACCCAACGCGCAAGCTGAACCCGCCCACCCGGCAGCCCCCCGGCCCACGTTCGCGCTGACGACATGCCAGGTGCGGAAAACCAGAGCACGAGCACCGCCAACACGCAAACCAGCCACGACTTTGGGCCAGGGGCCCTGCATCGAGCACGACGAATCGGGGCACTGAGGGTATCGGTCAAGCGCAAAGGCATCAAAAGAGTAGTGGTTTTACTCTAGCACGTGGGCCCGTGCCCCAGATGGGTGCCGTCCCTTGCAGACCGGGCAGATTTCTCCGTCGCCGGGAATTCAGGTGAAACCTGCCACAGCAGTCGGTGACAAATCGTCCACGACACATCCGAGCCTGTCCATATTCCGAAATCGAGGCGAATGCTTGGCCGCAGGCCGGCGCCGCCGTGCGGGCTGAGGGAGAATGCAAAGCGCAAGTTGGCGCGGCAGTCGCGCCTGGGACAACGCATGAACACCCCGGTTCTCACCATTGAAGAGCGACAAAACATCGAGTCTGGTGTGTGGTTCTCCAAGCTCTCTCAGCCCCTGCGCAACGCCATCTTGTCAAGGGCCTATGTACGGCGCTTGAGCGACGGCTCGGCACTGGCCGCGCGCGGCATTCCGGCTGAGGATTGGTACGGCGTGGCGCGCGGTGCGGTACGTGTTTCCCTGGTGTCGCTGTCGGGCAAGCAGGTCACGCTGACCTATTGCGAACCTGGGGTGTGGTTCGGCGATATCTCGCTGTTCGATGGCATGCCCCACACCCATGATGCCGATGCCCACGGCGAGACCACCTTGCTGTGTGTGCGCAAGGCCGATTTCAAGGATCTGCTGGCACAGCATGCCGAGTTGTACGACGCCTTGCTTCGCCTCAATTGCCGGCGCCTGCGCTTGATGTTCAACCAGTTTGAAGACCTCAACACCAAGCCGCTGTCGGCCCGCCTGGCCAAACAGATCATCCTGCTGGCCAAAAGCTACGGTATCGAGCAAGGCGAAGAAATTCGCATCGGGCTGCAACTGGCGCAGGAGGACCTGGCGCAGCTACTGGGGGCATCGCGCCAGCGCGTGAACCAGGAACTCAAAGGCTTCGAACGGGAAGGCGCCGTGCGCGTCGAACCCACGCGGCTGGTGGTGCTTTCAAGAGACAAGCTGCTCGACATCGCCGAGCGATAGGATCATTTAAGACCCGGCAGTTGCTCAACAGCGACGCCGGCCGCCAACCAGTGTGCGATGGTTGGGTGTTCGAAGGCCGGCAACTGGGCCCCGTTTGCTGCCCGGTGTCACCCTGGCGCGGTACGCCTCAGAACCTGGTTGATTTGCCCGGGCCGCGAACATGCTCGCTCTGCGACCAGGCACTGGGCTGGGTGGTCAAACCGGCGCCAGACGCGTCGCGCCACTCGGTGCCCAGGCGCTTGGCTTCACGCAAGGCGTGTTCGAACACCGACATCCAGATCAGCAGCCTTGGTAGGTCAGGTTGCGCAAGGGCAGCGCGCAGCGTGAGCCGACTGCGGCCGATGGTCATCACCACCGGCTCGTCCGCTCGTACCTGATCCAAGGTGGCCGCCAGTGCATCGTTGAGCTCACCGTGCAGCCACTGGGTCAACCAGTTGGGAATGCTGCAAACCGCCCCGTACCGATCGCCCAGGCGGCCCAGATCCTGCTGGGTCATCTTGGAAAACATCACCAGCCATCGCATCTCGGCCGGTGTTTGGGCATCCATGCGGGTTTGAACATCGTCGACGAATCGGTCGTAGACCGTCTTCTCCATCGCTTCGAGCAAGGAGCGATTGAGCACCATCGCCATCAGTTCCTTGGGCAGATCGCACTCGCCGATGATTCGAAGCTCGCCGCCCTGGATGTACTCACGCTGGGGTACGCCCCATTCGATGCGCCAGGCCATCGTGCCCATGCGACCATCGATCACGCATCCGTTGCCGTCTCGCACCCGCCGATAGCTGTGGCCCTTGTCCTGGGCCCATTGCGCGAAGGCCACCGGTTCCGATGTGCGGTCGCCTCTGGAGATCAATCGGCGCAACGCGTTCAGCATGGTTGGGCAAGGCCTCGGGCAGTTCCTGCCAAAGACGGTTAAGCGGTGATCCAAGTGTATTCGTCGCCTGCGCTCGACGGGCACCCGGTGCTGCTGATGCCTCGGGCGTTCACGCTCGTCTGCCGTGCCATACCTGTCAACAATGGCACCGGCGTGTTGGGCAAGAAGCGAAAAAGCCGCCCGAAGGCGGCTTTCGCAAATCGGGTTGAACCGATTACTTGCTGGCGGCAGCAGCAGCGGCGCCGGCAGCAGCCGAAGCAGCAGCATCGACCATGGCAGCGCCCGAAGCAGCAGCGCTGGTGACTGCCGAAGCGGCCATGCTGACAGCCGGAGCGGCCATGGGCGCGGGAGCAGCAGCGGGCGCTTCTTCCTTCTTACCGCAAGCGGTCAGAGCAGCGGCGGCGATCAGGGAAGCCAACAGGAGCGACTTGTTCATTTGTGGTGTCCTCAATAAAAAGTGTCGATCAACATTACCGGTAACGGATCTGACCAATTCAGCCATGCTGAACAGTCAAAAACCAGACCCAGAAAGCTCGAGCCCTTCTGGGGCTAGCCAAAAATTATAGCAAAGTTAGGGAACCTCCCTATAAACCTATTGTCGTGGGCGGCCAGCCGGGCCCGCAACGTTGCAAAAAGTCTGCAAGCTGCTCATCGATAGCGCGCACGTGCACTGATTCAACAACCACACGCATGCGCCAATCCGGTGCATTCAGCCACTGCAAAAAACTGCCGCCTATCAGCAATCCCCGCAGGGGAGGCGTGTTCACCGGATCATCCGGCTGGCGCACGTCGATGGCGTGCGACCAATCTCGACGCCACCGCGCAAACCGTGGATGAATCTTGGCGGTGGTGTCGAAATCGACACCCACGATGCGCAATTGGCGCGCGCCAACTCGCAGCCAGGACGACAACGCCGACATCACCGCTTCATCTCCCAGCGGCCAATCGCCGAAGTGCTGATCGATCAATGTGACTTGGCGCACGGACGACGGCGCGGCATTGGTGCTATTGGCCGCCAACGCGCAAAGTGCCTGTCGCAACGCCATTTGGCAGTTGCTTCGGCCCCTGTGAAGTGCGGCCTCCAGGTGGGGCCATGGTGTTGAATCGGCGGTGTTCGGCATCGGCGGGCTCCCTTCCAAGATCAATTCGCCGGCAGCACCCAGCCGGCATCCAGCCAATCGTCCAGAAGCGCGCGCGCATCGTCACCCAATCGTCCGACGTCGACCGCCACCAATCGACGGTGGTCGGCCAACTGCCGCATCAGCCGGGCATCGCGGCCACTGGCCACGAAAGCTTCGCCGTTGATGAAAACATGCCGGTCGTCGTAGGCCATGCGGCTGCGACGATCAAGCACCACGCCCTGGCCCGGCGCCAGGGCCGTTCCGCCGTCGAACCAGACCTGCGGCTTGGGCTCGGTCATCAGCCCGCCCAGAACGCGGTCCAGGGACTGCGGATCGCCCAAGGCGCGTTGCAGCGCGGCCAGTGCAAAGCCGCGCAGGCTGTCGGGCAAGCGGCCGGGTGTGGCGGTCGCGGCTTGGCGAGCGTCGCGGTAGATGGTTTCGGCGGCGCGGCCCTTGGCGTCGGGCTGAGGCGCTTCCAGGTCGTCGGCAATGCCGTGCAACAACTCTTGCGCCAGCCCGGTGGCCGTGGCAGCGCGAAAGCCCACCGAGCAGGTCATGCACTCACCTTCGGCCACACCATCATGGCCCCACAGCGGCGGCAGGTAGAGCATGTCGCCTGGCTCCAGCACGACATCGAATTCCGGCTCAAAGTGCGCCAGGATGCGAACCGGCAGGCCCGGCAGCAAGCTGCGATCGGCTACCGAACCGAAGCGCCAGCGGCGGCGCCCATGTACCTGCAGCAAGAAGACATCGTAGGAATCGATGTGCGGGCCCACGCCACCGCCATCAGTGGCATAGCTGATCATCAGATCGTCGAGCTGCACACCGGGTACGAAGCGGAAGGGCTGCAGCATGTCATGCGCGGCCTGCTGGTGCAGGTCCAGGCCCTGCACCAGCAAAGTCCAATTCGGCTTCTTCACCGGCGGCAGGGCGCGTCGGTTGAACGGTCCGTGGCGCAATCGCCAGTTGCCATCAAACCGGGTGAGCAGGCGTGATTCGACACCGTCCAGCATTGCCAGATCGAACAGATCGCCACGCTGAATGGGCGGGCGCACACCAGGCCAGGCCTGGCGCACGAGCAAGGGCTTTTTCTGCCAGTGGCGGCGCATGAACCGGGCCGGCGAGAGGCCGCCCAGCAAGGGAGTGGGTTGGTCGATTTCCATGGTGTGGATTGTCACCGCGCGCCTTCGTGCCTGACAGCGAGAACCCTTCGGTATGCGATCATTCCACGATGTTGATCACCGATCCCTGCGTCGTCAGCCTCACCTGGACCCTGGCCGACGCCCAAGGCGCCACGCTCGATGAATTGGCCGATCCGGTCGAGTTCTTCTACGGTGGCGACGACTTGCTGCGCAAGCTGGAAGAAGCCCTCGCCGGACAAGGGGTGGGCTTCGAATGTGATCTGCACCTCGAACCCGAGCATGGCTTCGGCGACTACGAGTCCAAGCTGGTGTGTTTTGAAGAGCGCGACGTCTTCCCTGATCACATCGAAGAGGGCATGCAGTTCGATGGCTTGCCCGAAGGCGCCCGCAGCGAGGGCATGCCGCCCGAACTGATCTACACCGTCACCGAGGTCTACCCCGAGCACGTGGTGCTGGACGGCAATCATCCGCTGGCGGGCATGGCCCTTCGCTTGATGGTGAAAGTGAAGGCCGTGCGCAAGGCCACCGAGGACGAAATCGCCCATAAATCGGTGGATGAAGGCGCGGTCAGCATCCTGTCGACCGCCCCACCGTCGCCCCACGTGCACTGAGATGCCTGCCCCCACATCGCTTCGCTCCTGCCCCCCGAGGGGGCGCTCAGCCGCCTTGGGGCGGCCCGGCGCCGGCTGAGATGCCTGCCCCCACGTCGCTTCGCTCCTGCCCCCAGAGGGGGCGCTCAGCCGCCTTGGGGCGGACCGGCGGCGACTGAGGCGCTGACCGGCGCACTGATCCGTCAAGCCTTGCCGGTTGATCCAAAGCCGCCTGCGCCGCGCTGTGATTGCCCAAACTCGGCCACTTGGCGAAAGCTGGCCTGCACCACCGGCACGATGACCATCTGGGCGATGCGCTCCAGTGGCGCGATGGCAAATTCGGCCCGGCTGCGGTTCCAGCAGCTGACCATCAGTGGGCCCTGGTAGTCGCTGTCGATCAGGCCGACCAGATTGCCCAGCACGATGCCGTGCTTGTGGCCCAGCCCGGATCGCGGCAGGACCATCGCGGCCAGCCCCGGGTCGGCAATGTGCACCGCCAAGCCCGTGGGAATCAACACTGTCTGGCCCGGCTGGATGACCAGCGTCTCGTCCAGGCAGGCACGCAGATCGAGGCCTGCGCTGCCGGGGGTGGCATAGGCAGGCAAGTACGCGGCCATGCGAGCGTCCAGCACCTTCAGATCGATGGTGGTCATGGGCGGATCAGGTCGGTGCAGCCAGGCGGCGCGCGATCTCGGCCACCAGCTCGCGGCCCAGGGTGAGCTTGTCGGCGGTGGCCAGTGCACGCTCGCCGTCGGCGTCGATCAACAGCAAGGTGTTGTCGTCGCGGCCGAACGTGGCCGGCCCGACATTGCCCACGATCAGCGGCACGTTCTTGCGCAGGCGCTTTTCACGGGCATGGCGTGCCAGGTCGTGGCTTTCAGCGGCAAAGCCCACGCAGTAGGGCCGGCCGGGCAACCTGGCCACCGCCGCCAGGATGTCGGGGTTTTCGGTGAAACCGATGGCTGGCATCTGGCCAGAGCCGTCTTTCTTGATCTTCTCGCCGCTGGCTGCCGCCGGGCGCCAATCGGCCACTGCGGCGGTCGCCACGAACACATCGTGGGCGCCCGCCAGCGGCAACACCGCGTCGTGCATCTGCAGCGCGCTCTGCACGTCGATGCGGCGCACACCACGCGGCGTGGGCAGGTGCACCGGGCCGGCCACCAGAGTGACCTGTGCACCGGCCTCTTGCGCCGCGCGGGCGATGGCAAAGCCCATCTTGCCGGACGACAGGTTGGTGATGCCGCGCACCGGGTCGATGGCCTCGAAGGTGGGGCCGGCGGTGATCAAGAGCCGCTTGCCGGCCAGCAGCTTGGGCTGGAAGAAAGCGATCAGCTCGTCGCGCAGTTCTGCCGCTTCGAGCATGCGGCCGTCGCCCACCTCGCCGCAGGCCTGGTCGCCACTGCCGGGGCCCAGCAGCGCAGCGCCATCGGCCACCACCTGGGCGGCGTTGCGTTGCGTGGCTGGGTGGGCCCACATCTCGCGGTTCATGGCGGGGGCCAGCAGCAACGGGCAGCGCTCGATCGGGCGTGCCAGACACAGCAGCGACAACAACTCATCGGCCCGGCCCAGCGCCAGCTTGGCGATGAAATCGGCCGACGCCGGCGCCACCAGGATGGCATCGGCCTCACGGCTCAAGTTGATGTGGGCCATGTTGTTGGGCTCGCGCGCGTCCCACTGGCTCAGCACCACCGGCAAGCCCGACAGCGCCTGCATCGTCACCGGGGTGATGAACTGGCAGGCGGCTTCGGTCATCACCACCTGTACGCTGGCACCGGCCTTGGTGAGTTCACGCACCAGCTCGGCGCTCTTGAAGCAGGCAATGCCACCCGACAGGCCCAGCACGATGTGCCGGCCGCCCAGTGGCAAGGCGGGATGG
>JANOAQ010000244.1:0-3318 GCA_031411195.1 Burkholderiaceae bacterium
TAGCCGAACATCAGGCCCTGGTCGCCGGCGCCGATGTTCAGGTGGTCGTCGCTCGCGTGGTCCACGCCCTGGGCGATGTCGTTGCTCTGCTTGTCGTAGCAGACCATCACCGCGCAGCCCTTGTAGTCGATGCCGTACTCGGTGTTGTCGTAGCCGATGCGCTTGATGGTGTCGCGCGCCACCTGGATGTAGTCGACATGCGCGTTGGTGGTGATCTCGCCGGCCAGCACCACGAGGCCGGTGTTGGTCAGCGTCTCGGCGGCCACGCGGCTGCGCGGGTCTTGCGCGAAGATCGCGTCGAGGATGGCGTCGGAGATCTGGTCGGCCACCTTGTCGGGATGGCCTTCAGAGACCGATTCAGACGTGAAGAGAAAGTCGTTTGCCACTTGCATACACTCCAGCTTGGTTGAATGGTGCGTCGCCGTTTCAACCGCATCTCAACTTCTGGAATGGCGGCGAACGCTTTAGCGGCATTTGGCATGGATCGGCGCTTGCGCGCTGCTCACACGGCGTGGGTTGGTTGCCACGCATCGCCCCGCAAGTTGTCCTTTAACTCGGCGATGTGCCAAGTATACGAAACATGCTCTCGCTGATGCGCTGGCTCTCGCGCCGGCAACTGTCCACTTTGCACGCTTGGGGCGCCCGGCTGGGCTGGTTGGCCTATTGGGTGTCCAGTGCCCATCGGGCGCGCACCCGCGCCAACATCGCGCTGGCGGGCTTTGGTGGGCCGGTGTTGCACCAGACCGTGGCTGAAAGTGGCCGCATGCTGGCCGAACTGCCCTGGCTGTGGCTGCGGCCCCAGGACCAGCCGCTGGCGCCCTTGCTGCAGTGGCAGGGCGATGGGCTGATCGACGCGGCCCTGGCGCAGGGGCGGGGCCTGGTGCTTCTCACGCCCCACCTGGGCTGTTTCGAGGTGACGGCCCGTGCCTTTGCCGAGCGCTACGGCCAGCGCACGCCACTGACGGTGATGTACCGCCCGGCGCGCCAGGCCTGGTTGCGCTCACTGGAAGAAACCGCGCGCGCCCGCCCCGGCATGCCCACGGTGCCGGCTTCCTTGACAGGTGTGCGCCGGATGATCCGGGCCCTGCGCAAGGGCGAGGCCGTGGGCCTGCTGCCCGACCAGGTGCCGCCCGAAGGCATGGGCGTGTGGGCACCGTTCTACGGCCGGCCGGCCTACACGATGACGCTGGCGGCGCGCCTGGTGCAGCAGACGGGCGCGGCGCTGCTGCTGATCTGGGCCGAGCGCCTGCCCTCCGGGCGCGGCTTCACCGTGCGCGTTAGCTTGCCCCGGCAAGCCCTGCCCGCGGTGGCCGAATCGGACGAAGCGCTGCAGGTGGCCTGCGCAGGTGCCATCAACGCGGAGATGGAACACCTCATTGCTCAGAACCCCGGCCAGTACCTGTGGGCCTACCACCGCTACAAGCAACCACGCAGAGGGGTCTCGCCATGAAGGGCGCGCTGGCCTGGGCGCTGATCGGCCTGTTGTGGTTGCTGCACTGGCTGCCGCTGGGTGTGCAGGCCGCGCTGGGGCGGGGCCTGGGCTGGGTGCTCTACAAGACGGCCAAGTCGCGCCGGCACGTGGTGCAGTGCAACCTGGCCCTGTGCCTGCCCGAGTTGGGCACGGCCGAACGCGAGGCCCTGGCGCGCTCCCATTTCGGCTTTGTGGCGCGCAGTTTGCTGGAGCGGGGTGTGCTTTGGTTTGCATCCGAAGCCCGCTTGCGCCGGCTGATCCAGGTCGAAGGCGATGTGGGCCTGGCCGACCGCAGTGATCGCCCGGTGATGTGGCTGGCGCCGCACTTCGCCGGGCTCGAGCAGGCGGGCATGGCCTCGCGCCTGTATGGCGAGCGGCCGGCCGTCAACATCTACCAGGTGCAGAGCAACCCGGTATTCAACGCGGCTTTGCTGCGCGGGCGTGGGCGCTTCGGCAAGGCGCTGATGTTCTCTCGCCACGATTCGGTGATGCCGGTGGTGCGGGCCATCCGGCGCGGTGCGCCCTTCTTCAACCCGCCCGACATGGACTTCGGCCTGAAGGATGCCGCCTTCGTGCCCTTTTTCGGCGTGCCGGCGGCCACCTTGCTGGCACCTGCGCGCATGGCTCGCAGCCTGAAGATGCTGGTGCAGCCGGTGGTCGTGCAGATGTTGCCTGGCGGGCTGGGCTACAAGGTGCGCTTCTTGCCGCCGTGGGATGACTTTCCGGGCGACGCCGACGACCTGGCCGCCACCGCCCGCATCAACCGCTGGATCGAGCAGGAGATCCGCGCCATGCCCGCGCAGTACCTGTGGGTGCACCGGCGTTTCAAGACCCGGCCCGAAGGCGAGCCGCCGGTGTACTGACCTGACACCCCGATAATCCGCCGATGCGATTGAAGTTCACCAAGATGCAGGGCGCGGGCAACGACTTTGTCGTGCTCGACGGCACGCGTGCGCCCATCACCCTCAACACCGAGCAGTTGCGCCGCCTGGGCGACCGGCGCTTCGGCGTGGGTGCCGACCAGATTTTGCTGGTCGAGCCGCCGCGCGCGGCCGATGCCGACTTTCGCTACCGCATCTTCAACAACACCGGCGACGAGGTAGAGCACTGCGGCAACGGCGCGCGCTGTTTCGTGCGCTACGTTACCGACCGGGGCCTCACCACCAAGCGCACGATCACGGTGGACACCGTCAACAACCGCCTGAAGCTGCACCTGCAAGACGATGGCCGCGTGACGGTGGACATGAACCAGCCCGTCTTTGCGCACGATCGCCTGCCCTTCGACGCCACCGGCCTGCAGCCGTTGCGTGAACGCGGCTTCGAGCTGTGGCCACTGGACGTGGGCGAAGGCCGCACTGCTGCGGTGGCCGTGTTGTCGATGGGCAACCCGCATGCGGTGCAGCGGGTGGCCGATGTGCGCGAGGCGCCGGTGGCCGACATGGGCCCGCGCATCGAACAGCATCCGCGCTTTGCGCGCAAGGTCAATGCCGGCTTCATGCAGGTGCTCGACCGCAGCCACATCGCCTTGCGGGTGTACGAGCGTGATGCTGGCGAAACCCTGGCCTGCGGCACCGGTGCCTGTGCGGCGGTGGTGGTCGGCATCCGCCTGGGCTGGCTGGACGCGCGGGTGGACGTGCAGGCCCGCGGGGGCGTACTTACTGTTGAATGGGCCGGCGGCGATGCGCATGTGCTGATGACCGGCCCGGCACAAACCGTGTTTGAAGGGGAGATCGAACTGTGAGCTTGCAAGGCGCCATCACCGAGGCGGACATCGCCAACTACCTGGCCAATACGCCCGGCTTCTTTGAACGCCATGCCGAGCTGATGGCCAGCATCCAGCTCACCAG
>JANOAQ010000245.1:0-8013 GCA_031411195.1 Burkholderiaceae bacterium
GGGCTGGGCTTGCGACGCGAGGCTGCGGTGCGTCGGCAGCACTGGCCTGTTGCGTGTGCTCGTGTGGCGAGCCCAGAGCGGCCCCACGGCCTCGGCCTGGCCACAACCAAAGCCGAATGCGCCGATCAGCGCAGGAGCCCGCCGATCAGCGCCGCCGGCTGCCGCCCAGCAGCGAGCCTAGAACGCCGCGGATGATCTCGCGGCCCACGGCCGAGCCGATCGAGCGCATGGCCGAGCTGGCCGCCGCTTCGGCCAGGCCCGGCCGCCGGCCGCCCCGGGGGCCAGTGCTGCCGAACATGATGTCCTTCAACCCGCCCATCAGGCCACCGTTGTCGTCTTGCGTGGGCGCCGGCGCAGCGGCACCGCCGCGCGCAGCGGACTGGGCTTCGTCGGCCATGCTGCGGCCAGCCGCCGCGCCGCTGCCGCCGTTGCTGCCTGCGTTGCTGCCACCGGTGCCGCTGGCGGCCACCCGGCCCGTCAGCTTCTCATAGGCCGATTCGCGGTCGACCAGCTTCTCGTACACCCCGGCCACCAACGAGCCGGCCAGCAGCGTCTGGCGCTGCGCCGGGGTGATCGGGCCGATCTGGCTGCCCGGCGGCAGCACGAATACCCGCTGGGTCACGCTGGGCCGGCCTTTTTCGTCCAGGCAGCTGACCAGGGCTTCGCCTACACCCAGCTCGGTGATGGCGGTTTCGATGTCGAGCCCGGGGTTGCCGCGCATGGTGGTGGCGGCACTCTTCACCGCTTTCTGGTCACGCGGGGTGAAGGCGCGCAGCGCGTGCTGCACCCGGTTGCCCAGCTGACCCAGAACGGTGTCGGGCACGTCCAGCGGGTTTTGTGTCACGAAGTACACGCCCACGCCCTTGCTGCGCACCAAGCGCACCACCAGCTCGATGCGCTCGACCAGCGCAGTGGGCGCGTCCTTGAATAGCAGGTGGGCCTCGTCGAAGAAGAACACCAGCTTGGGCTTGTCCAGATCGCCCACCTCGGGCAAGGTTTCGAACAGCTCGCTCAGCATCCACAGCAAGAACGTGGCGTAAAGGCGCGGCGCGTTCATCAGCTTGTCGGCGGCCAGGATGTTGACCACACCTCTGCCATCAACGGTCTGCATGAAGTCGTTGATGTCGAGCATCGGCTCGCCAAAAAATTTATCGCCCCCTTGCTGCTCGATCTGCAGCAGCCCGCGCTGGATGGCGCCGATACTGGCCGCGCTGACATTGCCATACGCCGTGGTGAACTGGCTGGCGTTGTCGCCCACATGCTGCAGCATGGTGCGCAGGTCTTTCAGGTCGAGCAGGCCCAGGCCCTGGTCGTCGGCGATCTTGAACACCATGTTCAGCACGCCGGCCTGGGTTTCGTTGAGCGCCAGCATGCGCGCCAGCAGCAGCGGTCCCATGTCCGACACGGTGGCGCGCACCGGGTGGCCCGATTCGCCGAACACATCCCACAGTGTGGCCGGGCAGGCGGCGGATTCAGGCGTGGGCAGGCCGCGCTCGGCCAGGATGCCCGCCAGCTTGGGCCCGATGGTGCCGGCCTGGGCGATGCCGGTGAGGTCGCCCTTCACATCGGCCAGAAACACCGGCACGCCGACCTTGGAGAAATTCTCGGCCAAGCCCTGCAGCGTGATGGTCTTGCCGGTGCCGGTGGCCCCGGTGATCAGGCCGTGGCGGTTGGCCAGGGCGGGCAGCAGGTGACATTCAACCGCACCGTGGCGGGCCAGCAGAATCGGATCGGGCATGGTGCAGGGTCCTGGTGAAGGGCAGTGGGTGGCGGAGGGTGAGCAAGCAGGGCGAGCCGATACGGCAGGGCGGCGTTGGGTGCGTCGCCGAACCGCGGCCTCCCAGTCTAGCCACCGGCTGCGCGGCGTCACCAGTGCAGGGCACTTACAGAGCCGATCCCCCCACCAATCCCCGCGAACGAGGGGGGCGTGCGGCCCACTTTTCTGATTGACACCCCCCAGAGCCGCAACCTATGGTCTTGTTATTACCGTATCTACTGGCAGGAAACCCGTGAAATCTATCCATGTCGTTCAATCCGCAGTCGTGCTGGCCGCCTCGGCGCTGCTGATGCCTGCGGCGCATGCCGCTTCGGCCTCGGCCACCCTGACGGGCTTTTACCTCCAGGTTTTTGACCTGAACCCGTTCGACGGCATCGCGGCTGGCATTTCCTTCGACTACGACGGTATCCAGGGCAGCGGCTGGGCCAGCAACGCACCGCTCAACTACAGCTTCTCCGATGTCGCCGGCGGCTCCGGCTCGGGCGCGGCGGGCAGTGGTGCGGCGTGGTCAAACTCGGCCGTCACCGCTGGCAGCGTCATGACCTTCGGGGCAGGCCCGTCCGCCAACGCGGCGGCCTCGGCCACGGGCCTGGGTGCAGGCGCCTACGGCATCGGCTGGGTGCTGGGCACCAACTTCACCATGGCCGCCAACACCCTGGTCGTGATCTCGGCCACGGCGCAGGTGTCGACCTCGGTCGCGGCCGGTGAAAGCGCGTACGCGGTTTCTCTGGTGCAGATGAGCGACAACCTCGGCAACACGTCGACGGGCTATGCCTACCAATACCGGTACGCCGATGGCACGCACTATGAGAACGTTGGACCGCTGGCCGCCCAGGCCACGTTCGTGAACATTGGCATGGCTGACAAGCGAGGCTTCATCGGAGCCTACGCCGAGGCGCAGGCCTTCGGCGTCACGGCCGTGCCGGAACCCGGCACCTACGCCCTGATGGCCACCGGTCTGCTGAGCCTGGGCTTCGTTGCCCGGCGCCGCGCCAAGCGCTGATGCGCACTGCCTCCGGTGCGCCGGGGGTGTTCTGCCAGTTGCGGGCCCGATGGGCCCGTTTTTCATGGGTCGCGCCAATTGGGTGCCGACATGCTGTCCCAGTAGAATGGCGGGTTGACAATTCAGACCCTGGCAGCCGCGCATCGCCGCAGGCTCGCCCAGCCAGAACCGCAGAGGACACCATGGCCGGACATTCAAAATGGGCCAATATCCAGCACCGCAAAGGCCGCCAGGACGAGAAGCGCGGCAAGGTCTGGACGCGGATCATCCGCGAAATCACCGTGGCGGCACGCCAGGGCGGCGCCGATGTGTCGGCCAACCCACGCCTGCGCCTGGCCATCGACCGCGCCAAGGCGGCCAACATGCCGGCCGACCGCATCAAGTACAACATCGACAAGGCCTCGGGCTCGCTCGAAGGCATTTCGTACGAAGAGATCCGCTACGAGGGCTACGGCATCGGCGGCGCGGCCATCATCGTCGACACCATGACCGACAACCACGTGCGCACCGTGGCCGAGGTGCGGCATGCCTTCAGCAAGTACGGGGGCAACCTGGGCACCAACGGCTCGGTCGCGTTCCAGTTCAAGCACTGCGGGCAGTTCGTATTTGCGCCGGGCACCAGTGAAGAAAAGGTGATGGACGTGGCCCTGGAAGCCGGCGCCGAAGACGTGGTGACGGGTGAAGACGGCTCGGTCGAGGTGCTGTGCGCCGCGCCCGACTACGAAACGGTGAAACACGCGCTGGAAGCGGCGGGCCTGAAGCCCGAGATTGCCGAAGTGACCATGCGCGCCGAGAACCCCATCGCGCTGACCGGCGAAGACGCCGAGCGCATGCAAAAGTTGCTGGACGTGCTGGAAGACCTGGACGACGTGCAAGACATCTTCCACAACGCTGAAATCGACGAAGCCTGATGAATGTATTGGTGATTGGCGGCGGCGGCCGTGAGCATGCCCTGGCCTGGAAACTGGCGCAGGGCGAGCGCGCTGTGCAGGTGTACGTGGCGCCGGGCAATGGTGGCACCGCACGTGACGCGCAGTTGACGAACGTGCCCCTCACCGACCCGGTGGCCCTGGCCGATTTTGCCGAGGCCAACAAGGTGGGCCTCACCGTGGTGGGCCCCGAGGCGCCGCTGTCGGCCGGCGTGGTGGATGTGTTCCGCGCGCGCGGCCTTCGCATCTTCGGCCCCACCCGGGCGGCTGCGCAGCTGGAGTCGTCCAAGGCCTTCGCCAAGGACTTCATGGCGCGCCATGGCATCCCCACCGCGCACTACGCCACCTTCACAGATGCCGCTGCGGCGCATGCGCACGTTGACCAGGTGGGCGCGCCCATCGTCATCAAGGCCGATGGCCTGGCCGCCGGCAAGGGCGTGGTGGTGGCCATGGGCCTGACCGAGGCGCATGAGGCCATCGACTTCATGCTGGTGGACAACACGTTGGGCGTGGTGCACAACGCCGGCGCAGATGGTCTGGCAGTGCCGCGCGTGGTCATCGAAGAGTTTCTGCAGGGCGAAGAAGCCAGCTTCATCGTGCTGGTGGACGGCAAGAACGTGCTGGCCCTGGCCAGCAGCCAGGACCACAAGCGCCTGGGCGACGGCGACACAGGCCCCAACACCGGCGGCATGGGTGCCTACAGCCCGGCGCCGGTGGTCACGCCCAATGTGCATGCCAAGGCCATGCAGGAAATCATCATGCCCACCGTATTGGGCATGGCCAAAGATGGCATTCCGTTCACTGGCTTTCTCTACGCCGGGCTGATGATCGACGCCAAGGGCAATCCCAAGGCGCTGGAATTCAACACCCGCATGGGCGACCCCGAAACCCAGCCCATCCTGATGCGCCTGAAGAGCGATCTGGTCGAGGTGATGCTGCACGCCACCGACGGTACGCTCGACAAGGTCGAGCTCGATTGGGACCGCCGCGTGGCCCTGGGCGTGGTGCTGGCTGCGGCTGGCTACCCGGCCAGCCCGCGCAAGGGAGACGCCGTCACCGGCTTGCCGGCCGATGCCGAGGATGCGGTGGTCTTTCACGCCGGCACGGCCCTGGAAGACGGCACGCTGCGCGTGACGGGCGGGCGGGTCTTGTGCGTCACCGCGCTGGGTGATTCGACCAAGCTGGCCCAGGCCCGCGCCTACGACGCCCTGCGCGGCATCCACATCGACGGCGTGCAGTACCGCCGCGACATCGGCTACCGCGCCATCAAACGCTGATTGACCGCAACCATGGTCGATACCCAAGCCGTGCGCGCCTACCTGCTGGGCCTGCAAGACCACATCGTCGCGACCCTGCAGGCGGCCGATGGCAAGGCCTTCCATACCGATGCCTGGGTACGCGGCCGCGACGAACGGCTGCAAGGCGACGGCCGCACGCAACTGGTCGAAGAGGGCGGGCTGTTTGAGCGCGGCGGCTGCAATTTCAGCCACGTGAAAGGCCCGCAACTGCCGCCGTCGGCCACCCAGCACCGGCCCGAGCTGGCCGGCGCACCCTTCGAGGCCATGGGCGTGAGCCTGGTGCTGCACCCGCGCAACCCCATGGTGCCCACGGTGCACATGAACGTGCGCATGTTTGCCGCCTTGCCTGAAGGCCAACCCGCCGTGGTGTGGTTTGGCGGCGGCATGGATTTGACGCCGTACTACGGGCACGAAGAAGACGCGCAGCACTTTCACCGCACCTGCGCCGATGCGCTGGTGCCGTATGGCGACGACTTGTACCCGCGCTTCAAGCGCTGGTGCGATGAATACTTTTTCTTGAAGCACCGCAACGAGCCGCGCGGCATCGGCGGCATCTTCTTCGACGATTTCTGCGAGCTGGGTTTTGAGCGCAGCTTTGCCATGCTGCGTTCGGTAGGCGATGCCTTCTTGCCCGCCTACATGCCCATCGTCGAGCGCCGGCGTGCCGTGTCCTATGGCGAGCGCGAGCGAGACTTCCAGGCCTACCGGCGTGGCCGGTATGTCGAGTTCAACCTGGTCTTCGACCGCGGCACCTTGTTCGGCCTGCAGTCGGGTGGGCGCACCGAAAGCATCCTGATGAGCATGCCGCCGGTGGTGAAGTGGCGCTACGACTGGAAGCCCGAGGCCGGCACGCCCGAAGCGCGGCTGTACAGCGATTTTCTGCACCCGCGTGACTGGTTGGGTGGCGGCTTGGCTGATGGGCTGGTCGGCGCTTGATGGCGGCACGGCGCATCGGCCTGTTCGGCGGCAGCTTCGACCCGCCGCACCTGGCGCATCTGCAACTGGCCCGCCTGGCCATGGCCGAGTTGGCGTTGAACGAAGTACGCTGGCTGCCCGCCGGGGCACCCTGGCAAAAGGCGGGCCGCCAGATGGCCGCCCCCGAGCACCGCGCCGCCATGCTGGCCGTGCTGCTGATGCACGAGACCGGCCAGGTGATCGACACCCGCGAGCTCACCCGCAGCGGCCCCACCTTCACCATCGATACGGTGCGCGAACTGCAAGTCGAACTGCCCGGCGCCGAGTGGTTCTTCATCCTCGGGCAAGACCAGTACGGCCGTTTCGACACCTGGCGCGACTGGCCCGAGCTGCTGCAGCGCCTGACGCTGGCCGTGGCCGGCCGCGCGGGCCAGGCGCCCCAGCCGCCTGCGGCCTTGGCGGCTGTGCCACACCGGGCAATGGCCCTGGCCCTGCCGCGCATCGACATTGCCGCCAGCGACATCCGTGCTCGCCTGGCCACAGGTCAGGGGGTGGCCACGCTGGTGGGCGACGCCGTGGCCGGCTATATTGACCAACACCAGCTTTACAAGGCGGGCGCGACGCCCGACAACAGGCACTGAATGGACATTCGCAAATTGCAACGGGCCATCGTCGATGGACTCGAAGACGTCAAGGCCCAGGACATCCTGGTCTTCAACACCGAGCACCTGTCGCCGCTTTTCGAGCGGGTGATCATCGCCAGCGGCACCAGCAACCGCCAGACCAAGGCCCTGGCCTCGGGCGTGCGTGAGGCGGTCAAGGCGGCGGGCTTCCCGGTGCTGGCCACCGAGGGTGGCGACAACGGCGAGTGGATCATCGTCGACTGCGGTGCGGCCGTGGCGCACATCATGCAGCCGGCCATCCGCGAGTACTACCGGCTCGAAGAAATCTGGGGCGGCAAGGTCGTCAAGATGAAGCTGGGCGGCGTGGTCAAGGGCCTGGTCAAGGCCTCCGAGCCCGATGAAGACGACGATGCCCCGGTGATGGCGCCCGAGCGCAAGGCCGCTGCCCGCAAGGGTGTGGTGGCCAAGCCCGGCCCGGCGCGCAAGGCCGTGGCGCAAAAGCAGCCGGTGGTTGCCAAGAAGGCGCCAGCCAAGAAGGCGCCAGCCAAGAAGGCGCCGGACCGCAAGTCGGCCGGCCAGCCGGTGGTGCGCACCACCAATGCCGAGCGTGCAGCGGCGGCGGCAGCCAAGATCGCCGCTGCCCAAGCAGCGGCTGCGGCGGCGGCCAAGTCCAGCCGCAAGGCGGCAGCCGGCAAGACGGCATCTGGCAAGACCGCAGCCGGCAAGCCGGCGGCCCCGTCCAGCAGCAGGCCCCCCGCGAAGGTGCAGACCATCGTGGTCAAACCGCCCGCGCGCAAGTCGGTGGATGGCGCCAAGCCCGTGGCCGGCCGTGCACCTGCCCGCAAGACGGGAGCGCCTGGCCGCACGGCCGCTGGTACTGCCGGGCCGGCCCGCAAAACCGCCGCGCGCAAGACTGCGTCGCGCAAGACCACTGCCCCCAAGGCGCCCACGCGCAAGCCGTCCGGTCGCGGCTGAGCAGCGGCTGATCCTGCAGCCCCATGCGCCTGGTTCTGGCATCGGTGGGCCAACGCCCGCCAGCCTGGGCCGAGGCGGCGTACGACGACTTCGCCAAACGCTTTCCGCCCGATCTGCGGCTGGCACTGAAGGCCGTCAAGGCAGAGCCGCGCACTACTGGCAAGACCGCTGCCCAGATGATGGCCGCCGAGGCCCAGCGCCTGGAGGCGGCCATCCCCAAGGGCGCACGGCGCGTGGTGCTCGATGAGCGTGGCAGCCGCCTGACCACTGTGCAACTGGCCGACCGGCTGACCTTCTGGCTGGGCGACGGGCGGGATGTGGCCCTGCTGGTGGGCGGCCCCGACGGGCTGGACGCCACGCTCAAGGCCAGCGCCGACGAAACCTTGCGCCTGTCCGACCTGACCCTGCCGCACGCCTTCGTGCGCGTGTTGCTGGCCGAGGCGCTGTACCGGGCCTGGAGCGTGACCGCCGGCCATCCCTACCACCGCGAGTG
>JANOAQ010000246.1:0-2008 GCA_031411195.1 Burkholderiaceae bacterium
CGACGAGTGCCTGCACCTCGTCCAGGTTGTGCCGGTGGCCGGTGGCAAAGTTGTCCAGCCCGACCACGCGCTGGCCCAGGCCCAGCAGGGTCTCCAGCAGGTGGCTGCCGATGAAGCCGGCCACGCCGGTGACCAGCCAGGTGCAGGGCTGTGCGCGCAGTTGCGCCTGCAGGGTCAGGTAGGCGGGGGATACGGCGCTGGGGGTTTGGTCGGGCATGGCTTGGGGGGTTGGCGGATTCAGGGGTCAAAAGACTTCAGCGTCGCCCAGCAAGGGCGCGCTGGCGTCCTTGGGGGCCAGGCGTGGCAGCAGGCCCGGGGGCCAGGCGATGCCGATGGCCGGGTCGTCCCAGCGGATCGCCCGCTCGCAGTCCTTGGCGTAGAAGTCGGTGGTCTTGTAGAGAAAGCGGGTGTTGTCCTGCAGCGCGACAAAGCCATGGGCAAAGCCCTCGGGGATCCACAGCTGGCGCCGGTTGTCGGCCGTCAACTCGGCACCCACCCATTGGCCGAAAGTGGGTGAGCCGCGCCGGATGTCCACCGCCACGTCCAGTGCCGCGCCTTGCACCACCCGCACCAGCTTGCCCTGCGGGTGCGGCGGCAACTGGTAGTGCAGGCCACGCAGCACGCCGGTGGCCGAGTGCGATTCGTTGTCCTGCACAAAGGGCCGCGGCGCGGGCAGGCCCAGGGCGGCCAAGCCGTCGGTGAATCGCCGCTGGCTGAAACTTTCCATGAACCAGCCCCGGTCGTCTTCGAAGACGGCGGGCTCGATGATCACGACGTCCGGCAGTCGGGTGGCATGGAATTTCATGTCGGTGTTCTAGTCAAGTCGGGGGCAGGATCTCGGCCAGCAGGCGGTCGACACCCACGCGCCAGTCGGGCAATGTCAGGCCGAAGGTCTGCTGCAGCCGGGTGGTGTCGAGGCGCGAGTTCTTCGGCCGCTCGGCCGCGGTGGGGTAGGCGCTGCTGGCCACGCCGCTCACCCGGGCCGCGGTGGCCTTCAGGGTTTGGCCTTGCCTGCCCGCCGCGGCTATCACATGCCTTGCATAGCCGCACCAGCTGGTCTCGCCAGAGGCCACCAGCTGATAGGTGCCGCCAAGCGCGGGCTGCCGGGTCGCCTGGCGCAAGGCATGGGCTGTGACATCGGCAATCAGGTCAGCACCGGTCGGTGCGCCGATCTGGTCGTCCACCACCGTCAGCGCCTCGCGCTCGGCCGCCAGGCGCAGCATGGTGCGGGCAAAGTTGCTGCCGCGCGCGCCATGCACCCAGCTCGTGCGCAGGATCAGGTGGCGGCAAGTGCTGCTGCGGATGGCCTGCTCGCCGGCCAGCTTGCTGCGGCCATAGGTGTTCAGGGGCCAGGTGGGGTCGTCCTCCCGGCGTGGGGTGCTGCCGCTGCCGTCGAAGACATAGTCGCTGCTGTAGTGCACCAGCCAGCCGCCTTGTTCTGCCAACAGCGCGGCGATGGCGGCCGGCGCCTCGGCGTTGATGCGTTGGGCCAGTTCGGGTTCTGCTTCCGCGCGATCGACAGCGGTGTAGGCGGCGGCATTGACCACCACATCCGGCCGAAGGCGGCGCAGGGTGGCCTCTACCGCGTCGGGTTGGGCCAGGTCACCGCAGGCCTGTGGGTCGCCGGGCAGGCCGCCGCTGCGGCTCAGCAGTGTCAGCGCGCCCAAGGGCGCCAGCGCACGTTGAAGTTCCCAACCCACCTGGCCGGTCGGCCCCAACAAGACGATCTGCATGTGCGGCGGTGGGCGGGTGTGGCGGGCGGGTGACGGCAGTCGTCGGGGGGCTCGGCCAAGGGGCCGCGAGGCGGCGCGCGTGGTCTGCGCGTGGTCTTCAAACAACGTTCGATTTTAGGCACTGCGGCGGCGCCCCCGCTGCAGCGATCGTGCCCAAACCCACGAAAGTCACACCTCAGGGATAATACGAGGTTAATGACCGACAACACCCCCCTGGCCGACACGGCCGAAACGGCAGCCTTGGCTGCCGATCTGCCCGCGCCAGACGCGGCCCC
>JANOAQ010000247.1:0-4434 GCA_031411195.1 Burkholderiaceae bacterium
CTGCCGCGGTGGGCGGGCCGTCCACCCGGCTGCAGCCCGCGTCGGTGCTGGCGCTGGACACACCCACGCTGCGTGGCGCCGGCTTGTCGGCGCGCAAGGCCGAATACCTGGGTGACTTGGCGCGGCACTTTGAATCTGGCGCGGTGCATGTGCTGCAGTGGCAGCAGATGGACGACGAGGCCATCATCGAGGAACTGGTCGCCATCCGCGGCATCGGCCGCTGGACGGCCGAGATGTTCCTGATCTTCCACCTGATGCGCCCCAACGTGCTGCCGCTGGACGACCTGGGCCTGATCAAGGGCATCAGTCTGGGTTACTTCAGCGGCGAGCCGGTGAGCCGCGCCGAGGCGCGCGAGGTGGGCGAGGCCTGGGCACCGTATCGCTCGGTGGCCACCTGGTACATCTGGCGGAGCCTGGACCCGCTGCCGGTAGACTACTGACCCAGCAGGCGCAGTCGGGCCTGCTGCCGTCCAACTACCCGACCAGGCGCATGAGCAAACGACACTTCCTCGACTTCGAGCAGCCCATTGCCGAGCTCGAAACCAAGATCGAAGAGCTGCGCTTCGTGCAGAGCGAGTCGGCGGTCGACATCTCCGAGGAGATCGGCCGGCTCGACAAGAAGAGCCAGCAGCTGGCCAAGGACATCTACAGCAATCTGTCGCCCTGGCAGGTGACGCAGATCGCCCGCCACCCGCAGCGCCCCTACACGCTGGACTACGTCAGCGAGATCTTCACCGACTGGCAGGAACTGCACGGTGACCGCAGCTTTGCCGACGACAACTCCGAAGAGATTGGCCGGCTCGACAAGAAGAGCCAGCAGCTGGCCAAAGACATCTACAGCAGCTTGTCACCCTGGCAGGTGACGCAGATCGCCCGCCACCCCCAGCGCCCCTACACGCTGGACTACGTGAACGAGATGTTCACCGACTGGCAAGAGCTGCACGGCGACCGCGCCTTTGCCGATGACAACTCCATCGTCGGCGGGCTGGCGCGCTTCAACGGCCAGGCCTGCATGGTGATCGGCCACCAGAAGGGGCGCGACACCAAGGAGCGGGGCCTGCGCAACTTCGGCATGAGCCGCCCCGAGGGTTACCGCAAGGCCCTGCGCCTGATGAAGCTGGCCGAGAAATTCGGCCTGCCGGTGTTCACCTTCGTCGACACACCCGGCGCCTACCCCGGCATCGGCGCCGAGGAGCGTGGCCAGAGTGAAGCCATCGGCCGCAACATCTTCGAGATGGCGCAGCTCGAGGTGCCCATCATCGTCACCATCATCGGTGAGGGCGGCTCGGGCGGCGCGCTGGCCATCAGCGTGGGCGACCAGGTGCTGATGCTGCAGTTCAGCGTGTACTCGGTGATCTCGCCCGAAGGCTGTGCGTCCATTCTGTGGAAGACGTCCGAGCGTGCCAGCGACGCGGCTGAAGCCCTGGGCATCACCGCCCACCGCCTGAAGGCGCTGGGCCTGATCGACAAGATCGTCAGCGAACCGGTGGGCGGTGCCCACCGCGATACGCGGCAGATGGCCTCGCAACTGAAGCGCGCACTGGTGGATGCGCTGCGCCAGGTGAGCGACCTCAAGCCCAAAGACCTGCTGAACCGCCGCTACGACCGCCTGCAGTCCTACGGCAAGTTCGCCGACACCAAGGATCGTTGAGCATGATGGCCACCGTGGCGGTGGCCTTCAGCGGCGGGCGGGATTCGCTGGCCCTGCTGCACGCCACCTGTCGTGCGGCCCAGGCGCTGGGCCTGCAGGTGGTGGCCCTGCACGTTCACCATGGCCTGTTGCCCGAGGCTGATGGTTGGCTGCGGTCGGCCCAGCGGCTCTGTGCGCGTTGGCGACGCCGAGGTTGGCCCGTTCGCCTGCGCTGGGCCCGGCTCGACGGCAAGCCCGCGCCTGGCGACAGCCTGGAAGCCTGGGCCCGCGCCGGCCGCCATGCTGCCCTGAACCAGCTGGCGGCAGAAGAGGGCGCCACGCTGCTGCTGCTGGCCCACCACCGGCGCGACCAGGCCGAGACCTGGCTGCTGCAGGCCTTGCGCAGCGGCGGCCCGGCGGGTTTGTCGGCCATGCCCTTGGCCGCTGACCGCCAGGGGTTGGTTTGGGCCCGGCCCTGGCTGACGCAGCCCCGTGAGGCCATCGAGGCCTATGTGCGCCAGCACCGCCTGCGGCCCGTAGATGATCCATCCAACAGCGACACCACTCTGGCCCGCAACCGCCTGCGCCTGCAGGTGTGGCCGGCGTTGACGGCGGCCTTTGGCGATGCCGAAACAGCCCTGGCCGGCGCCGCCCGCCGCGCCCAGCAGGCCGATGCCGCGCTGGCCGAGTTGGCCACCCTTGACCTGGCGCCTCTGGTGGATGCAGAAGGCCGCTTGGCCGTGGCCGCTTGGCGCGGCTTGTCACCCGCCCGCCAGGCCAATGCCTTGCGCGCCTGGTGGCGGGCGCAGACCGGCCAGGGCGCACCACAGGCCTGGGTGGACCGGCTGTTGGTGGAAGTGCCGAGCAAGGGCATTGGCGTGTGGCCGGCGGGCCGCGGCTGGACGAGCCGGCTGCGGCGGGGGCGCTTGTCGGCGCAGCGCGACGTGGTGCCTGCATTGGCGCCACCGGTCGCACCGCCGGCGGCGCTTTCGCCAGTGTCGCCTCACTCGCCGCCAAATTCGTTGCCACATTCGCTGCCACATTCGCCGCTGCAGTCGCCCAAACCGCCAGCGACCGCCGAGCCACCGCAGCTTGCAGGCCCGGCTTCGGCGGTGGCGTTGTCGCAGACGGGCCGCTGGCCGATGCCCGGCTGGGGTGGCGCCTTCGAGGTGCTGGCCGCAGCGCCTGGCCAGGCGGGTCTGTCGCCAGAGTTGCTGTGCGCCGTGCGCCTGACGGCCCGCACCGGTGGCGAGCGCTTCGCCCTGGCGCCCAACGGCCTGCCGCGCAGTCTGAAAAAGCAGTTCCAGGCTGCCGGTGTGCCGGCGCCCGATCGCGCCGGCCCACTGCTTTGGGCGCCCGATGGGCGGCTGTTGTGGGTGCCCGGTCTGGGTGCCGACGCACGGGCCTGGGCGCCACCGAGTGCGCCCGCCCTGTGCTTGCGGTGGTGCGCTGAACTGGCCATGTCAGCCCCCGCAAAGCCCGCCGGCTAAAATGCGCGGTTGCGCAGCGGGGCCGCGCACGCCAGACCCGGGCCTGTGGCCCAGGCCGGCACCGATGGCGCCCCGATTTTTCCGTCAACCATGGCATTGATCGTTCACAAGTACGGCGGCACGTCGATGGGCTCGCCCGAGCGCATCCGCAACGTCGCCAAGCGCGTGGCCAAATGGGCCCGCGCCGGTCACCAGTTGGTGGTCGTTCCTTCCGCGATGAGCGGCGAAACCAACCGCCTGCTGGGCCTGGCCAAAGAACTGCAGCCTGCCAGCCTGGACGCCGCCGCGCTGCGTGAGCTGGACGCCATTGCCGCCACCGGCGAGCAGGTGAGCGTGGGCCTGCTGGCCCTGGCCCTTCAGGCCGAAGGCCAGGCTGCCGTCAGCTACGGCGGCTGGCAGGTGCCGATCAAGACCGACAGCACCTACACCAAGGCGCGCATCGCATCGATCGACGATGTGCGCGTGCGCGCCGATCTGGCCGCCGGCAAGGTGGTCATCATCACCGGCTTCCAGGGCATCGACGATGTCGGCAACGTCACCACCCTGGGCCGGGGCGGCAGCGACACCTCGGCCGTGGCCGTGGCTGCGGCCATGAAGGCCGACGAATGCCTGATCTACACCGATGTGGACGGTGTCTACACCACCGACCCGCGCGTGGTGCCCGAAGCCCGGCGCATGAACACCATCAGCTTCGAAGAAATGCTGGAGATGGCCAGCCTGGGCAGCAAGGTGCTGCAGATCCGCTCGGTTGAATTTGCCGGCAAGTACCGCGTGCCGATGCGGGTACTGAGCAGCTTCACGCCCTGGGACATCGACATCGACGAAGAGGCCAAGTCCGGCACCCTGATCACCTTCGAGGAAGACGAAAAAATGGAACAAGCAGTCGTCTCGGGCATCGCGTTCAACCGCGACGAGGCCAAGTTCACCGTGGTCGGCGTGCCCGACAAGCCGGGCATGGCCTACCAGATCCTGGGAGCCGTGGCCGATGCCAACATCGACGTGGACGTGATCGTGCAGAACGTGTCGCACGACGGCCGCACCGATTTTTCATTCACCGTGCACCGCAACGACTTCCAGCGCACCAACGAACTGCTGAAGAACACCATCTTGCCCAATACAGGCGCTGCGCAGTTCACCGCCGATCCGCGCATCTGCAAGGTGTCCATCGTGGGCATCGGCATGAAGAGCCATGCAGGCGTGGCCAGCACCATGTTTCGCACCCTGGCCGAAGAGGGCATCAACATCCAGATGATCACCACCAGCGAGATCAAGACCTCGGTGGTGCTGGACGAGAAGTACATGGAGCTGGCGGTG
>JANOAQ010000248.1:0-1543 GCA_031411195.1 Burkholderiaceae bacterium
CGACAAGGTGGCTGTCTTCACCGAGTGGCAGCGCACGGCCGCGCTCAAACAAGACTTTGACTGGGAATTCCGGGTTCAACATGGCGACGGAACGGTCCGCCATGTGCGGTCGGTTTCCAGGCCGGTGCTCGACAGCGAAGGCCAGGTCACCAGCCATGTCGGCTCGGTGCAGGACATCACCGATCAGCTGCAGGCGCGCCGTGCATTGGATGAGGAACGTCAGCGCCTGACCGGCATCATCGAAGGCACCGGCGCCGGTACCTGGGAGTGGAATGTTCAGACCGGCGAAACCCGCTTCAACCAGCGCTGGGCAGAAATCGTGGGCAGGACATTGGAAGAGCTGGCCCCCACCACGGTCCAGACCTGGGCGGCGCTCACGCATCCTGACGACAAGGCGCGGTCCGACGGTCTGCTTCAAGCCCACTTTGCGGGCGAGGCGGCCATTTATGAATGCGAATCGCGCCTGCGTCATCGCGACGGCCACTGGGTCTGGGTGCTCGACCACGGCAAAGTCCTGACCCGTACCGCCGAAGGCCGGCCGGAGTGGATGTTCGGCACGCAGGTGGACATCACGACACGCAAGTTGCAGGTCGAGCGGCTGCGCCAGAGCGAAGAACTGCTCAATCGAACGGGCGAGCTGGCGCAGGTCGGGGGCTGGGCGCTCGACATCGCCAGCGGCCACCTCACCTGGTCCGATCAGACCTGCCGCATCCACGGGCTGCAACCCGGCCACCGGCCTGTGCTGGCCGAAGCGATCAACTTCTACGCTCCCGAGGCGCGCCCCGTCATCGAAGCCGCCGTGGCCAAGGCGATGACCGACGGCGAGGGCTGGGACGTCGAGCTGCCGATGGTTCAACACGGTGGCCAGGGCATCTGGGTGCGTGCGGTGGGCACCGCCGAATTTGAAGGGAACCGGCCCGTCCGGCTATTGGGTGCATTTCAGGACATCACCCAGCGCGTGGCAGCCCGACAGGCACTCGAGGCCGCCCAGCAGCGCGTGAGTCTTGCGACCGAAGGCGGTGGCATCGGCATCTGGGATTGGAACTTGCAGACCGGCGCCCTGCTCTGGGACGCGCAGGTGTACGCGCTGTACGGTCTGCAGCCGGGCGACGACAGCGATGCCCAGGCGCTTTGGAGGCGCCACCTGCACCCGGCAGATCAAGCCAGGGTCGAGCACGAGATCCGGCAGGCCCTCAACCGCGAACCAGACTTTGGCAGCGAGTTCCGGGTGGTCTGGTCCGATGGCTCGGTGCACCACCTGCGGGCCCGCGGCCGGATTCAGCGTGACGCCCAGGGCAAGGCGCTGCAGATGATCGGTGTCAACTGGGACGTGACGGCATTGCGCCAGATGACCGCCGAGCTGGCCGAAAAGCATGAACTGTTGCGTGTGACCTTGCAGTCCATTGGCGACGCGGTGATCACCACCGACGCGCAGAGCTGCGTGACCTGGTTGAACCCTGCCGCTGAACGCATGACCGGTTGGCTCGCCGCAGAGGCCCTGGGCAGGCCCGTGGTCCAGGTCTTTCACATCGTGCATGAAGAA
>JANOAQ010000249.1:0-7952 GCA_031411195.1 Burkholderiaceae bacterium
CCCGGGCAGCGGCGTGGTCCAGGCAAAGCGGTCGTTTCGCAACACCCAGGCGCGGGTCACCTGGGAGCCGGGCGTCAAAGGGCGGATGCTGAATCTCAAGCGGATCTCGCCGTCCGCCGCTGCGGGCTCGGCGGCCAGCAGTTCAACCACCGGCGGGAGGATGGCGGCCACATCCAGAGGTTCGATCGTGATGCCGGCATCGCGCGCCGCGTTTTCGCAGCCATGGGTGATGACAGCCCACACGATGTCCGGCCGGTGGAAGGCCTTGAACCGGTCGCTGGAAACGAAGACCGCCTCCTGGTCAACGCCCCGGTTCACGTGGTAACCCATGCGTCGAGCGCCTTGCGCACTGGCATCGTAGTAGCCACTGCGCGTCCAGAGCACCCACTCGTCGTCACTGCCCACAAAGAGCGTCAGGTCGGGCGGGCGATCCATGTCGGCGCCATGGGCCGTGGGGCCGTGCCGGATGGGGATGATCTGGCTGTTTTCGTTGATGTCCAGGATCACCCACTTGACGCCGTCCAGCGCAGGCTCGTCCAGGATGCACGGATCGGTCGCGCCCAGCTTCAAGGAGTAAAGGCAGAAAGTCTGCTGTCGTCGCAACTGGTCGAAGGGCTGCACCCGCCTGGGCACGGTGCTGAACAACACCTGCTGCGATGGAGACACTTGCGCATCCCGCACGGTGCGACCGACGCTGCGTATGACCGCCTGCATCTGGCCGACATGGGTCGAGCAATCCCAGAAGTGGATGGACTGGCTGTCACCGCCCGATGTGACGGCCAGGTCGTCGGCCAGAAAGGCCAGGCCCTTGACGTGGTGGTCGTGCCCGTAGTAGCTGCTGCGCAACTGAAAGCCCGCACAGGTCACGACATAGGCATGCACGGGCGGGGCCCTGAAGCCCGAGTCAGCCTCATCCGACTTCGACAGCCCCACCAACAGGCGGCAACCCGTGGGGGCGAACTGGGCGGACGCCGCAGGTGATTCGGTGTACAGGATGGTCTGGTCCTGGCCGTCGTGCATGCGACACAGCACCTGGCCCATGGCCACGCCGTCGTACGACACCATGCCGGCGGCCGCCACCGCGGCCCAGTCTTCATTCACGGTCAGGGTTTCGGGCAGCAGCTTGAATTCGAACGACTCCGTGCGGTTCGGGTGCAGGCCCGATCTGGATGAGAACGATGCCCACGCCAATTGCGCACCCTGCGCTACCACCAGACCCCGCGCGCCCGCACGCCCGTAGCCACCCGGCACGAAGCGCACTGCCGCCGAAGGTGATGCGTCGCCTCCAGTGCGTGCAAAGCGCCTGCCCGCCAAGGCGACCGGCCGCCGATCAAAGCCCGCATTCAACACATCCCGCGCGGCAAAGACCTGCACCGTCGCGTGGCGCCCGACCATCGCCAGAAAGCGGCCGTCGGGGCTGAAATCCAGGTCGCTGGCACCGCCCGCCTGCAGAAACCGCGCCTGCAAGTTGCCAGTCTCGATGTTGAAAACCTGCACCTCGGTGGCGGTGCGCCGGCTGCCTGGCGTACTGCGCGCCGGCCACCAGGACTTCAGCACCACCAGCGACCGACCGTCCTGGGGGCTCACCGCCATGCGCAGGACATTGCCAGAGCCGAAGACTTCTTCTGACCGGTCCGCAACATGGCCGAGCAACATGAATCGCTGGCGCCGGGTCTCGGCATCCCAGATGCGAACCGTGCACTCGCCCGCGGTGATCAGGGTGCGCCCGTCCGGTGTCACCAGCATCTGTTCGATGGCGCTGGTGTGGGTTCCGGTGTCGAGCTTCAAGAAAACGTCCAGGCCATCGCGTTCTGTCATGGGTAATACCGTCAGGTTGAAGGCGGTGATGCTTGCAGGATCATGCGGTGCTCGGGGATGGCATTGAAGTCAACCCTCAAATCGCCATCAGGAATGCGCTGCAATCGGCGATGCAATTCCCGCTGCACCGCTGTCAGCAGCCGTGCAGCACGATCGTCCTGGCGCAACACCAGGGTCCGGTGCAGCGCCACGCAAGCCCACATCGGCATGAGGGCAGCGGGATTCAGGCATTCACCATCGAGCACCAGGGGCAGGCCCTCGACCAAGGCAGCGCCGGCCAGGTGCGCCAGGTCTTCATCGGTGGCCGCCGAGGCCAGCTCAGCCTGCGCCGCACGCACCTCCAGCAGCACCAGCGGTGCGGCCAGCTCCAGGGCGATATCTGCGGCCTGCAGCAAAGCCTGGTGAGCCAATGGCCAGCGACCCAGTGCCGTTTGCGCCCGACCCAGATTGCGCAGGATGCCAGCCTGCAGCGCCTTCAGACCGCTGTCTCGGGCTACACGCCATGCCGCCTGGGCCGATTCCTCGGCCCGTTCAGTCTGGCCCAGCGCCAGCTCAACCATGCCCAGGTTGTCGAGCACCACGGCCTCGCCATGGCGATGATGTCCCGCGCGCAGCAAGGCCAGCGCTTGCAGTGCCAGATCACGCGCCAGCCCGAACTGCCCCAGGCCGCGGCAGGCTTCGGCCCGGTTGATCAAGGCCGAGCCCTGCGAGACGGCTTCATTGATGTGCTCGAACATGCGTGCAGCCTCGGCCGCGTACTGCCCGGCCTGGTGGTATTCGCCCATCTCCAGACAGACGTCGCCCATGTTGTTCAACAGCATGGCCTCGCCCGAGCGGTCGCCGATGCGGCGCGCAATGGTCTGTGCGCGCTCGTAGTACGCCAAGGCCTGCGGCAGACGTGCCCGCGCCTTGGCCACCACCCCCAGGTTGTTGAGTATGTCGAGTTGTCGGCGCGGGTCGCCGACCTGGTCGATCAGTTGTACAGCTTGCCCGAGCAGATCGTCCGCAGCGGCAAAGTCACCCGCATGCCAATGCAGCAGGCCCATCAGCGACAAGACGTTGTACTCACCACGCAAATAGGCGTGCTCGCGCGCCAGGGCCAGGGCACGGTTCACCTGCGGCCAGGCGGTGGGCCCCTCACCGGCAAAGTAGGCAGCTCGGGCCGCCTGGTGCAACGCATCGACCAGGCGCGCTGCGTTACTTGGCGAGACCAACTCGACACGCTCAAGTGCGTCGATGCCCGCCTGCGCACAGGCGCGCGCGGCGCGGAAGTCGCCGGTGTCGATGTCCAGCCGAGCCAGTTGCACGAGCACCTGCACACGCGCCTGGATCGGGTCGACTTGCCGCTCGGCCAACGCCAGCTGTTCAGCCAGAACGCCTCGACGGTCAGCGTGCCGGCTTTGCAGCGCCAGCACGGCCTCTTGCCGCTGCAGCAGTTCGAAGCGATCGGTCAGGGCCTCGGCGGGCAACAGCTGCAATGCCCGGTTGAAGCAGTCCAGGGCTTCGTCGTTGGCATGGCGCATGGCGGCCTGCTCGCCCGCCTTGCGCAGGTAGACCAAAGCCTTGTCGTTCAATCCGGCGCACAGGTAGTGGTGTGCGAGTTGCGGCGCCAGCAGGCTGCCGCCGTCGGCTTGGCGCCGCTCCAGGTGGCGGGCATAGTGCCCGTGCAACTGCACGCGGGTGGCCAGGGCCAGGCTTTCATAGGCCGCCTCATGGGTTACCACATGCTTGAACAGGTCGCTGGGTTCAGGCGCGGTCGGATCGGGTGCAGTCAGGTCCAGGCGATGTAGTTCATTCACGTTGGCCGCAACCGCCGCCGGTTCGCCCAATGGCGGGTAGTAGTCCTGCAGATCGACCACGCTGAACAGGCGGCCGATGATGCTGGCCACCTTGATGGTCAACTGCAGTGACATGGGCAACTGGTCGATGCGGCTGAGCACCAGGCTGTGCAGGCTGGCCGGCAGATCCAGGGATTGAATCGCCGCCACATCACGTGGATCGACGCCCCGGTCGTGCAGAAAATTCAGCAGCTCCTCGACATAGAAGGGGTTGCCCTGGGCTCGGGCCGTGATGCGGTCCACCAGGGCCGGGGGCACGGCCCCCATGCGCTCGGGGTGCAAGGCAGCCAACTTGGACCGGATCACCTGCTCGACCTGCACCGCCATGAGTCCGCCCAGCTCAAACTGCAGGCGGTGGGGCAATGCTTGCTCAAGTGCGACGTGGGCCGGCTGCAGGCTGCTGGCGTCAGAGGGCCGCCGGCTGAGCAGCAGCACCACTGGCAGCGACTCGACGGCACGCTCCACCAGTGCCAGCAGGTCCAGCGACAAGGGGTCGGCCGCGTGCAGGTCTTCGAGCACCAGCAGCAGCCCCAGGCCATCGGCCGCCGCCTCCTGGGCACCCGAGACCAGGCAACGCAGCAGCAAGGTCTCCAGCAGCGCCTTGCGGTCCTTGGGTTGCAATGCCAGCGTAAAGGCGTTGTCGGGCCACTCGAGCCCCAGCACCACGCCCAGCAATGGCCAGGCCTCGGCGAACTCGGGCGCATGCTGCTGCAGTTCGGCTTCGATGGCACGAATCTGCCTTCGCTGCGGCAAGGACACGTCCAGATCAAAAAAAGCCGTCCAGATATTGCGCCATACGAGATACGGGATGCGGATGCCATCCATGCGGCAAGCGCCCCCGTAACCGATGAAGCCGTTTCGCCGGGCCAGGCGCACGCCTTCGGCGATCAGTCGGGACTTGCCCATGCCCGCTTCGGCCTGAAAGCTCACCACCCGGCCACAACCCGTCAAAGCGGCAGCCAGTGCGTCTGACAGCGCGGCCACTTCGCTATCGCGACCGACCATTGGCAAATGCGATGCCGGCTCCTGCAGGCGGATGGCACGGGCCTGCTGCAGGCCCAGCACGGCGAAGACAGGCAGGGGTTCTGCCTTGCCCTTCAGTGGTATCGGTGGCCGCGCTTCCAGCGTGAACTCGGACCCCACGGCCTGCTTGACGCGGCCAGACACCAGGATCTCGCCGGGCCGGGCCAGGGCCATCAGCCTGGCGGCGGTATTGACATCGTCACCCATCGCCCCGAACGACTGGCGCGTGGCGCCACCGTAGCCCCCGACCCGCATGGTGCCGCTGCTCACGCCGATCTGCAACGCACGGTGCGATGCCGCCGGGCTGTACTGCTGCAGCGACAAGGCGGCCCGCACTGCGCGCGCGGCATCGTCCTCATGCACCTGCGCCGCACCGAAGTTGCAGTAGAAGTAGCTGCCCTTGTCCCCGATGGTCAGTTCGAGCAACACACCACCGTGCGCCTGCACCGTTGTCTGGGCTCGGGACACCAGTTCGTCCAGCACGGCACTGGCCTGCTCATCGTCGTCATAGTCCAACCCTGCAAAGCGCACGAAGAGGGCCGTGGCTGGCCGCACGTCGGTGACGAACAAACCGAGGGCCGCAGTCTCGCGTTGAAAGACGAAAGGCAATACCCAGGACCGAAGTCGATCGGCGTGCGGCGGCGGCTCGAGCGCAAGGCTGCTGTCGGCACCTGGGTCGGCATCTGGCGCCGCAGTGATGCCAGGCTCGATGCCCAACAATGGCAACGGCACAAAAGCATGGCCGTCATCCGCGTAACGGGCCGCCAAGGCCGGCAAACCCAAGGCGCGGGCGCAGGCTTCGTCCAGCAAGACCTCGCCCGGTTGGGCCAATGCCTCGCCTGCCACAGCGCGCGCCACGGTGGCGCCTGCCAAGGCATCCATGCGCTGGATATCGGGATGACCGACTGCGAACCGCCGCGCCGAACCGAGCGCAACGCCCACCTTCACCGACAAGCCGGCAAAGCGCGCCATGGCCGACTGCATGGCGCGTGCGCAATGGGCCGCATGCGGCGCCGGCGTGGCCCGGCTGGCATCGAACCAGCAGGTGATGGCATCGCCGGCAAAGCCGATCACGCTGCCACCAAAGCGATCAACCTCACAGATCAAGGCGTCGTAGACGGCATTGACCTGGTGCGAGAGCGCCTCGATGCCACGGCGCTCACCCAGGCTGCGCCGCAGCGTTTCGGTCAGCGTCGTGAAGCCGGTGATGTCTGCAAACAGAACCGCACCGGTACACCGCTCCGGCAAGGCTTGTGCGCGCAACAGGGCGCGCAGCCGGTCTTGAGGGATGTAGTGGTGCAAGGCCATCGGCAGTGGGTACCAGCGGTACATCATCGCCCCACGGACGACGCAGCGCGGCCACAGCGGCCAAGCCGGGCGCCACGGTAGCACGCACCCGCTGGACATCGCTGGCAGGCCAGCGACCCGTGCGCCGCCGGCACCAACAAAAACGGCCCCGACAGGGGCCGTTGCTGCAACATTTGCTGGGGTGGCTGATGGGACTCGAACCCACGACGACCAGAATCACAATCTGGGACTCTACCAACTGAGCTACAGCCACCGTAGAGCCGGAGAGTATACCTTGCCCACCAGGGCGTTGGATGCGCTGGGCACCACTGTAGTGGCCGGGTGCTTGCACAGGCCAGACCACGCGCCGGCGGGCAGGCAGTGCGCGGCTTCAGCCGCTGGCAGCGGGCGCACCGCGCTGCTGGTGCGCCGCCACGATGCCGCGGTAGATCGGCAGGGCCTGGATCAGGCGGTCGCGATCATCGGCGTCGGTCAGTTCGTTGGCCCGGCTCCGCACGTCGGCCAGCAACTGCGCGAGCAGGTTCGCGGCCCGCGCATCTGCGACGGCATGCAGCGCTTGCTGGCACACCGCGCGCAGCTCGATCGTCTCGTGGGCCGGGCGTTCGGCCAGTTCACCGTCAAGCCGCTGCAGCAGCAAATCAAGCGCAGTCTTTGCCAGCGCCGGTTCGCCAAGCTGCACCTGGCACAGCGCCGTGTGTGCAGTGGCGACACACTCGCCCACCGAATCCTCCAGCGTCAGATACAGCGCCTGCGCCTGGGCGTGCCACTGCAAGGCGGCGGATGCATCGTCCTTCAAGCGGTGCAGCACGCCCAGGCGTTGCAACGACGCGACCTCGTGTACACGGTCACCGTTTACTCGGGTGACGGCCAGAACCTGAAGGTGCCGTTGCATCGCTGTCTGGTGATCTCCCAAGGCCTCGGCGGCCAGCGCCAGGTGCAGATCTGCATGCGCCACGCGTGGCAAGGCACCGATGGAGTGGGCCAGTGCGCGCATGCGTTCGGCCCATTGAACCGACTCGTGCCACCGGCCCCGGCTGGCGGCCGTTATGGCCAGGTTGTCCAGCGCGCCGAGTTGCAAGCGCTGCGCACCGAGCACCTCGCCGCGCGCCAGCACCGCCAGCAGGGTGGCACGTGTTTCGTCGAAGCGGCAGCACTCGCGCGCAACCATGGACGACACCGTCAACAACTGCGCTTCGGTCTCGAGCCGCAGGTCCTCGGCGTCGATCTTGCCTGCCCATTCAAGGGCGATGGCGAGATGGGAATCTGCACCCAGGTAGTCCTGCCGCGCGAAGTGCTGGTACGCCAGATTGGCCCGCGACATCGCGGCCCATCTTGCGGCACCGCAGCGCTCGGCCAGTTCGGCCGCCTGGCTCGACAAACGCTCTGACCTTGCGCTGTCAGAGCGACGGTCGGCCAGCAGCGCCATCATGAACCACAGCTCGGCCTGGCGTGCGTCGTCGGGGTGGCGCTCAAGCACGGCAGCCGCCGCCGCCAACATGGCGTCTTGCGCAGACCGATCGCCCACGCTGTCGGCAGTCTGATAGATATCGATCAGCAGCGAAAAGCGGCGGCGCGGCTGCGCCTCGTCCAGCAAGGTCAGCGCGCGGCGCCAATGAGCCTGAGCCGCCGAATTGGCAAAGCGCGACGCCGCGTCCTTGCCGGCCTGCTCGAAGCAATCGATCGCCAGCGCTGTCTCGCCGGCCCGCTCGGCGTGCTCGCCGGTCATGGCCAGGAACTCCGCGCCACGGCCTTGTGTGCGCTCGGCCAGCCAACGCGCTGCCGCGCCATGGCCCAGCTTGCGTTCGGCTCTGAGCAGCGTGTCGTAGGTCACCTGGTGCAGCAGGTGGTGGTCGAACTGGCGTTCGGCCGTGCCTTCGAAGTCGCTGGTGTCGTGGCTGCGCACGAAGGCCGCGCGCTGCAGCGCCGGCAGGGCCAGCGGTGCGCCGGCGTCCAGGGCCCGCAGCG
>JANOAQ010000250.1:0-16252 GCA_031411195.1 Burkholderiaceae bacterium
CGCTTGGGACAAGCGCGACGGACTCAGGAGTCTGACCAGGCCGGCGTCGCGCGCAGCACCTCGTCCACCGTGGTCTGGCCTTCGGCCACCTTCATCATGCCGGCCAGACGCAGGGGGCGCATGCCGTCTTTCAGGGCCTGGCGGCGCAGGGTGGTCATGTCATGTGCCGGGTGCACGGCACGTTTGCTGTCTTCGCCCATCACCAGCAACTCGTAAAGGCCCACCCGGCCGCGGTAACCGGTCTGCCGGCAGGCCAGACAGCCCACCGGCTTGCAGGCCCTGACACCGCCCGACAGGCGCCAGGGCCGCGCCAGATCATCAAGGGCCTCGCGGGTGGTCGTTTCGTCGCGCTGCTTGCAATCGGGGCACAGGGTGCGCGCAAGGCGCTGGGCCAGCACGCCTATCACCGTGGCCGATATCAGGTAAGGCGGCACGCCCAGATCGATCAGCCGTGTGATGGCGGATGCCGCGTCGTTGGTGTGCAGGGTGCTGAACACCAGGTGGCCGGTGAGTGCGGCCTGGATGGCCATCTCGGCCGTGGCCAGATCGCGGATTTCACCCACCATGATGATGTCGGGGTCCTGCCGCATCAGGGCGCGCAGGCCTTCGGCAAAGCCCATGTCAAGCGCGGCCTGCACCTGGGTCTGGTTGAAGGCGGGCTCGATCATCTCGATCGGGTCTTCCACCGTGCACACGTTCACCGATTCGGTGGCCAGGCTCTTGAGCGTGGAGTACAGCGTGGTGGTCTTGCCGCTGCCGGTGGGGCCGGTCACCAGGATGATGCCGTGGGCCTGGCTGATCAGTTTGGCCCAACGCTCGCCGTCGTGGTCGCTGAAGCCCAGGGCCTGCACCGTCTTGACCACCGTTTCGGGGTCGAACACCCGCATCACCAGCTTTTCGCCAAAGGCGGTGGGCAGGGTGGACAGGCGCATTTCCACCTCGTCGCCGGCGCCTTCGGCGGTATCGGGGCGCTTGGTCTTGATGCGGCCGTCCTGCGGGCGGCGGCGCTCCACCACGTCCATGCGGCCCAGCAGCTTGATGCGCGCGGTCATCGCGTTCATCACCGTCAGGGGCACCTGGTAAACCGTGTGCAGCACACCGTCGATGCGAAAACGGATGGCGCCCATCTCGCGCCTGGGCTCCAGGTGGATGTCGGATGCGCGCTGGTCGAAGGCGTACTGCCAAAGCCAGTCGACCACCTGCACCACGCCCTGGTCGTTGGCATCGAGCTGCTTGTTGGTCTTGCCCAGCTCCACCAGCTGCTCGAAGCTGGCGGTGGCGGCGGTCTCGCTGCTCTTCTGGGCCTGCCGCACCGAGCGCGCCAGGCTGTAGAACTCGATGGTGAAGCGCGCCACGTCTTCGGGATTGGCCAGCACCAGCTTGACCCGGCGGCGGCTGTGGGCCTCGATCTCGGATACCCAGGCGTTGTCGAACGGTTCACTGGTGGCAATGGTCACCAGCTCGGGCCCCACCCCCACCGGCAGTACCTTGCGCATCTCGGCGTATTGCAGGCTCATCACCTCGGCCACGCGGCCCACGTCGACCTTCAGAGGATCGATGCGCAGATAGGGCAACTGCACCCGCTGGGCCAGCCATTCGGTCAGCGCCTCGCAGTCGAGCGGCTTGCCTTGGTAGTGCAGGCCCGCGCCGCCCAGACGCACCAGCGCGTGCAGGCTGGACGAGCCCGCGCCAAAGCGCTTGATCACCCGCTGCGCATCGTCGTGCGATACCCGGCCGTCGTCACGCAGCCAGCCGAGCAGTTGATGCCAATCCAGCCGGCCGCGCGGGCGTGCGGCGACCAGGCCGGAATCAGTGGCCAGGGGTCGGGCAGGCGTGACGCGTGTGGTCATTCGTGGCGCAGCCGACAGGGATGCCGGCGCTGAGCATGGGGGGCCGCTGATCTTAGACCCGCTCCAGGAATTGGCCCCCACGACAAGCGGCCGCTTCCGGGGGCTGATTGACCATTCAGTGCCGCAACCAGCGTTGGCGCAGCACTTCCAGGTAACCCAGGGCATGCTCGGGTGCCATGGCCTGATCGTTGTGTTCTGCCAGCCGGCGCAATTCAGCCACCACCAGCTTGGGGAAGCCCTGGCGGCCACCTCGCCGATCGGCAAGCAGCTCGTCGAGCAGCCCCTGGCGCTGCCCGGGATCACGCCAATGCCAGGCAATGGCATTGGCCACACGCGGGTACAGCACGCACAGGCGCTGCGGCCGTCGCCCAGGTGGCAACTGGCGCAGCCACCGCCGTGCCGTGCCAGTGAGCGCTTCGTCGTTGTGCCGAGGCGTTCGTCGCACGGTCTCCCATTGATCGGGCTGATTCCAGGCGTCAGGCAATCCGAAGTGGGGCAGTCGCAGCATCTGTTGCGTATCGACCGAAAACACGCGCACTTGAATCCGGTTGGTCAACAAACCCAGGAAAGCGCGCACAAAGAAAGTCCACTGGATGTCCGGCTACCAAATCGCGCCTTGCACAAGCCGCGACGGCCGGTGCGCCGGCCGACCGCCCCGAACGCTGAACGCGCATGGGCAAGTCTGGCGAGCGGCCGTTTGAAACCCAGTGCGGCAACGCACAGTCTTCGCACCCATCTGAATCTACTGTGCGGGCAGGAAATCGCTCGCAGGTGCGACGAATCCACAGGTTTTTCTTGGAAACCCAAAGCTCGATTTGCCGTTCCAGACACCCATTCCATTGACTTGTCCGGAGTCGCTCATGAAATCCTGTCCATTGGTCCATTCGCGGTTCACCAGAGCCATCGGCTCTTTGGGTCTGGCCTGGCCCTGACCGATGCTGTGCGCAAGACGGCCGCCAATTGCGGCGTCACCTTCCCCTACTTGACGACACCGTTGTCTGTCAACCTGAACCCGCCCGCTGCCCATGGCACGGTCTAACCGTGAGGCCGGCATGAAGACCCACCAAAATTCTCTGGCTGCAACTTGCCTGATTGCTGCGCTGGCTGTCACAGGCTGCTGGGGTGGCAGTGATGACGAACCCTTGCCCCCGACCTCACCGACCACCATGACCGAGGTGCCCGACAGCGCGGGTATCAGCACGGCTGCCTTTGTCAACTTCATCCTGGGCTTGAGCGACAGTGACGAGTCGTCTGATCCCTTGACGCTGAAGGAAGCGTTTGACGTGCCCGCAGACGATACGACCGAGCCGACCCTGCTGACATGACCCCCGGGGGCGCACTGGCCGGTGTGCGCTCCCGCTCACCACAAGCAGTTGCGTGATGGTCGCTGTCAAGATTGGTAACCCACGAAAGGCACACCCAGACCATGCCAGCCCTTGAGCACGATCCAGCGCTGCCTCCAGACGCCATGAATGCCCTGGAAGCGGCGCTCCACCAGAGCCAGGACGTCCAGGCCAAGGTGGAGGCCTGTGCCGATGACCTGTCAACGGCCAATGACATGGTGAAGATTCAGATCGCCGAAGGCCAGACAATGCTGCCCGCCGCTGTGGCGGCCGCACAGCGCCACGGCTGGATGCTGGCGGTCATGTTTCTGGATCTCGATCGCTTCAAGGCGGTCAACGACACCCATGGCCATGCCGCCGGCGACAGGGTGCTCGTGATCGTCGCAGAGCGGCTTTTGAAGCACACGCGCGATCAGGACACGGTCTGCCGAATTGGTGGCGACGAGTTTCTGTACTTGTTGGTCGATCCTGCCGGCCGCGAGAACGTGGCGCGCATTGCCTGCCTCTTGCAGGCAACACTGTCCGAGCCCATGTCGGTCAATGGCCTCGAAATCGTGATCAGACCCAGCATCGGGATTGCCGTCTATCCGGACCAAGCGACGAATGCCGACCTGCTGCTGGCGCAAGCGGACGAGGCAATGTACCGATCCAAGCGCAGGCAAACCGGTTGTGAGTTCTACGAGCCCGAAGACCCTCAGCCCAGGTGACGCGGAAGGCTCATCGTGAAGATGCAGCCGCTGCCGGGCAGGTCTTGCACTGTCAGGCTGCCTCCTTCTGCGTCGATGGTACGCCGCGCAATGGCCAGCCCCAGACCGAGCCCGCTGCGGTCGGAACTGCCTTGCGTGAATGGCTTGAACATCTTCTCGGAGAAGCCGATTGGAAGGCCGCCACAATGGTCCGCGACCTCTATCGCGACACGATCTTCCACCACCTGTGTACGCAGTGTCACCAAGCTGTCGGGGTGGGTGAACTTGAACGCGTTGTGGAGCAGATTGACCAGGGCGGCGAGCAGATGGTCACGGTTGCCGGCGATGGTTACGCCGGTATCCACCTCGGGCACCGCGAACAAGCAACCTCTCGCACTCGCCCCGAGCGACGCAATGCTCTTGGCGTCGGCAATGAAGGGTGCAAGCTGGAAGGCCTGGATGAATTCGGTGGTGTCGGCTTGAACCCTCACCTCGCCCAGCGCGCGGTCGAGCAGACCCGAAAGGGTAACCAAGCTGCGTTTCATCAGCGCACCTGTCGAACCACCCATCGCAACCGTGCCGGATTCCAGGGCTGCAAAAGCGAGCGTGGCCGTCTGGAGCGAATTGCGAAGCTCGTGCACGAGAACCCCGAGACGCTCGTTTTCGCTGGCCGCGTGCTGGCTGGAAATGTCGACAAGCTGGCGCACGCTGAACTCGTTCACAGCGTCGGCGATGGCGTTGTCGAGACAGCGATTGAGCGTTCGAAACTGGTCGACAGAAAATGGCTCCTGGCGCTCGATCGCCAAATCTGAGATGGCCTGACAAAGATCCCCGTAGGCATGCACGACTTGATCTATCGTGAGGCCCAGTTTCATCAGCTCATTGCCGTGGGCTGTCGCCGTGACACCAATCTGCGACAGCGCCGTGGCGTCGCCGCCGGCAGGGCCAGAGATCAGTGTGCCTTCAGCGGCGTTGCCCGCTTCTTCGGCCAGCAATGTTCTGGTCAACTGGTCAAGAAACATCGGGATGCCGTTGGCGAACTGCTGCAGGGTAGCCGCCCGCTGTGGCCGCATGGCGACTTTTGCCTGACATCGGGCAATCAGTTCGCCCCGGTTGTCGTGCAAGAAACTGTGCATTGATTTTGCGTCGGGGTTTGCCATGATGTTGCGGGGTGCCTACCGCGCGGTGCAGTGACGGACCCTCGATGCCAGTGTGCTGGGTTTGCAGCTGCTGCGATGTGCGGCAACCAACACTTGTTCACTGTGTCGTCGGCATCAAGGCATACCGATTGCCCACCCTTTTGCAAGCCGAGATCCATTCGGTTCACCGCTTGCTGCTTCACCACACCGTGACCCCGATGCCCAGTGCAACACCTCAGCCACGCGTACTCGTGATCGATGACAGTGTCGACAACGCTGACCTCTTGTGCACCCTGCTGGCGACGATGGGATGCGTGACTTCAGCGGCGTACAGCGGCGCGCAGGGGTTGGTGGCCATCGCGCAATTCAAGCCCCACCTGGCGTTCATCGACCTTGAGATGCCGGGCATGGGTGGCTGCGACGTGGTGAAGCATCTGCGCGCAAGCCACGTGCACCACGCGATCAGACTGGTCTGTCTGACCGGCAGAGGCCAGGCCAGTGACCGTCGCCTGTGCATGGACGCGGGCTTCGACGACTTCTTCAGCAAGCCGGTGTCCTTGCAGAGTCTGACGTCGGTCGTGGCTGCGGTCGCATCGGAGCTCGGTGCCGAGACGCCAGGGGATGCGCCGCCACAACAGGCGTGAGGCTCGGCCCCGCCCCATTGGCCCGATTGGCCCCATTGGCCCCATTGACCCCATTGGCAGGGTGACCCAACGCCTTTGCCGCAGCCCGGCCAGGCGCTTGCAGGCGGCGTCCCGGAGGGCAGGCACGGCGTCTGCCATGTCGGCAGACCGGTGCTACCGGCCGTGACGGGCGAAGGACTGCCCGTCGAATCTCTCCCTCCTTTGTGAAGACACTCTCAATGAACCATGCAACCCCCTCTCGAATTGCCCGTGGCGCCGCCACGTTGTGCCTGGCACTGATCACCACCCTGCCCGCGCAAGCCCAGACGAGCGACAGTTCCGGAAACGGCATGCGCCTGGGCTACGGCGGCGACGGGTACTCCGTGCTGCCTTACACCCGCAGCGGCTATGCCGGCATCAACCTGGGCAAGCCTGACTGGCGTTCGGACTGCACGGGCGGATTCAATTGCGGCAACGGCGACGTCGCCGTCCACCTCTACACCGGCGGATTGATCAACGATGTGGTGGGCCTGGAACTGGGCTATGTCAACACCGGCAGCGCCGAGCGCAATGGTGGCAAGGCCCGAGCGCAGGGCGTCAACTTGAGCTTGGTGGCCCGGGTACCGATAGGCCAGTTCAACGCCTTCGCCAAAGCAGGTGTCCTCTACGGACGGACGCAGGTTTCAGCCGACCCCGCGTCGTTCGTGGCCACGGGCTCCCAGCGCGGCTGGGGTGGTGCCTACGCACTGGGTGTGGGGTACGACTTCACCCCGCAAATGGGCGTTGTCCTGGAAATGGCCCGCGATGAGTTCCGCTTTGCTGGGAATGGCGGCCGGCAAGGTGTGGACTCTTTGAGTCTGGGCTTGGTGCGCCGCTTCTGAGGCAGCGCCGCGGCCACGTCTGGCGCCAGTGTGAACGGGGCGTCGCGTCTGGCAAATGCCGGCGGGTGCGACCACGATGCATTGGCACCATGGCATCCGGACCTGGCCGGTAGGACTTGCGGCAAATACCGCGCCGATGCCTTACGGGCGTCGGGCTGTTGAACCGCCTCTGGTGTGCCGCAGGTGTTGTGACGCCAGTGGCCCCGCGCTATCGAGCACGCCGCGAAGGTGTTTCAGCACCCAAGCCTGCACGCGGCACGACTGTTGCGTTCCTGGGCCATGAGGTCACGCCTGCATCGGTGGCCCGGTAACCATGACCGACCAGGGAGACGCCATGCTGTCCATGGACTTTCGCGCTGAAAGCCGCCAATCGCAGGTACTGTCCCCGCGCCTGCAACATGCGGTGCGCCTGCTGCAACTTTCGTCACTGGACTTTTCGGCCACCGTGCGTGAGTTGATGGGACGCAACCCCTTCCTGGAGGGCGACGAAGACGAGAGCGGGGACGACGACGAACGCGCCGCCACTGAAACCGAGGTTGTCGACGATGCGGTGGAGCTCACCGGGGCTGATGACGGCCCTGCCCCGCAACACGAAGATGACCGCGACCTGTGGCTGGCCGATGGTGCCACTTCGTCACACGGGGCCGACGACGGCGAAATGTCGGCACTCGAACGGATGGTGGCAGACACCACGCTGGCCGACCACCTTCACGGGCAGGCCAATCTGTTGACCTTGCCCGAGCGCCTCTTGTTCATGGTGCGCGCCATCATCGAATCGCTCGACGACGACGGCTATCTGCGAGCCCCGCTGGAGGATTTGACACCGCTGGTACCGGTGACGCCTGCGGCCACGTTCGATCAGTTGGCCGAGGCTTTGGCGCTTGTGCAGTCGCTGGAGCCTGCGGGCGTGGGTGCACGCCATGTGGGTGAATGCCTGATGCTGCAGTTGCCGGGCGTGGTCTGCCCATCGATGCGCGCACTGGCGCAGCGCATCGTCGAAGGGCACCTGCCCAAGCTGGCTGCCCGCGATGTGCCAGGTTTGGCATTGGCATTGGGCGAGCCCGCCGAACTGGTAGAGCAGGCGTGCGACCGCATCCGCCGGCTGGACCCCCGCCCCGGCTGGCGCTTCGGTTCGTCACGGGTGGACTATGTCGTGCCCGACGTGATCGTGCGCAAGGTGCAAAACCAGTGGGTGGCCCATCTCAATCCGGCGGTGGTGCCCAAGGTGCGCCTCAATGAGGTATATGCCGAGCTGTTCAAACGTCACCGCTCGGCTCAGCACACCGAGATGGCAGGCCAGCTGCAGGAAGCGCGCTGGACGCTTCGCAATGTCGAGCAACGTTTTTCCACCATCCTCGATGTGGCCGATGCCATCTTGCGCCGGCAGCGCCAGTTCTTCGAGTTCGGCGTCATGGCCATGAAGCCACTGGGGCTCAAGGACATCGCCGAAGAGGTCGGCATCCATGAATCCACCGTGTCGCGCGTGACCAACAACAAATACATGGCCACGCCGAACGGCGTGTTCGAGTTGAAGTACTTCTTTTCACGGGCCATGGTCAGTGCCAGCGGCAGTGCCTGCTCGGGCACCGCGATTCGGGGTCTGGTCAAGGACATCATCGAGGCCGAGCAAAGTGCAGCGCCACTCTCCGACGCCGAAATCTCCCGACAACTGGGACTGCAAGGCTTGGTGGTGGCCCGCCGCACCGTCACCAAATACCGCCAGCTCTTGCGCATCGACTCGGTGGAACGGCGTCGCCGACTCGCCTGAGCGGCTAAGCGGCTGAGCGGCTGAGCGCAGGCCTGCGCCAACGGCGTCATCCAACGGGGCATGAGCGACCTGGGCCCATCCGGGCTCGCCGCGCGCGAGATCAAGCCTGTGGAGGCGAGATTTGACGAAATCACCGACGAGGCGGTTCTGGCGTGGCAACGGATCGCGCCAGCCACCGTCCCGTCTGTGCGGTGCACGGCGTCAAACCAATCGTCATCGAAGCTCGGCTATGGCCCAAAATTGGAGAGCAGATCACTGAGCGATCGCCAACACGACGCTTCCCCTGAGGCCCCCGCCGCCATGAAGCCCCACCCAGCCGGAACCCTGATGACCCATGTCCTGATCGTCGAGGACGATCTCGACGCGGCGCTCACCTTGCGTGCCATCATCGGCGTCGAAAGTTTCACCGTGGCCGTGGCCCACACCTTGCGCGATGCCCGGCGCCAGATTGCCCTGCAGCCCCCGGACATCCTGCTGCTCGATCTTCAGCTTCCCGACGGCAACGGCATGGAGCTGTTCACCGATGAACAGTTTGCCGGTAGCTGCGAGGTGGTGCTGGTCACCGGCCATGCGTCACTGGAAACTTCCATCCAGGCCCTTCGTCTGGGCGCCGCCGACTACCTTGTCAAGCCGATCAACCAGCGCCAGTTGCAGGGCGTGTTGTCGCGCTTCATGAAGCCAGCGGCACTGCAAGCGGATGTCGAAAGCATGGCCGCCGGCGTGTCCGAAGACGGCCACTTCGGCCATCTGTGGGGACGTTCACCACCGATGCGTCGCCTCTACGAGCAGGTGTCCCGCGTGGCAGTCACCGCAGTCACGGTGTTCATCACCGGCGAAAGCGGCTCGGGCAAGGAGGTGGTGGCCCAAACCGTGCACGACCTGAGCCGCCGTCGCAAGCAGCCGTTTCTGGCGGTCAACTGCGGCGCCATCGCCCACAACCTGATCGAAAGCGAGATCTTCGGTCACGAGAAGGGCAGCTTCACCGGCGCCGAGCGCATGCACCAGGGCTTCTTCGAGCGCGCCAACGGCGGCACGCTGTTCCTGGACGAAATCACCGAGATGCCGCTGGAGTTGCAGGTCAAGTTGCTGCGTGTACTGGAGACCAGCCGCTACATGCGGGTGGGATCCACCACCACCCAGGAGACCGACGTGCGCGTGATTGCCGCCACCAACCGCCCTGCGTTGCAGGCAGTGGCCGAGGGCCGCCTGCGCGAAGACCTGCTCTACCGCTTGAATGTGTTTCCGATCGAATTGCCCCCGCTGCGCGACCGGCTGACCGACGTGCCGTTGCTGGCCCAGCACTTTCTGAAGGCCGTGGTTGCGCAGGAGGGCACGGTCAAGAGCTTCAATGCGGCTGCATTGGCCCATCTGAGCCGCTACCGCTGGCCCGGCAACGTTCGTGAGCTGCGCAACGTCGTGCAGCGCGCTTATGTGATGGCCAGCGGGCCGGTGATAGACACCAGCTGGCTGCCCGACCTGGCGGGCGGCGACGCCGCAGGCCCCGTGCAGGCCGCGACACCTGGCCCTGCACCTGCCAAGATGCCGGCCCCGAGGGCGCCGGCCGGCGCAGCGCCCGAGCTGGCCACTGGCTCGACCGCTGGCGTGTTGCACCACGGGCTGCCGCAGCTCGTGGCCCCCTTCGAGCCCGATGACGCGTCGGTGGTGCTACCCATCGGTACCTCGATGGCGCAGGCCGAGCGGGCGCTGATCCTGGCCACACTGCGGCACTTTCATCACCACAAGGAACGCACTGCCGCCACCTTGGGTGTGAGCCTGAAGACGCTGTACAACCGGCTCAAGGAATACGCGATCGACGCGGAACCTGCCGCTGCGCCGCCACCTTGAAGCGCCTTGCCCCGGTACACCTCGGCAGCGCCGTCGTTGGGGCGCCTGCAGGCAGTCGGCACGCGCCTTGCCACAGTCAGTCTCCACTCACTTTTCGGAGATGCTCCATGAATTTCATCATCTGGTTGGTCGTTGGCGGTTTGATTGGTTGGATTGCCAGCATGATCATGAAGACCGACGGGCAGCAAGGCCTCATGCTCAACGTGATCGTGGGCATCGTCGGCGCCATGCTCGGCGGCTGGTTCATTTCGCCGATGGTTGGCGCGGGCACGATCAACGACCGCTCGCTCAGCGTTCCGTCTTTGGGCGTTTCGCTGGTGGGCGCCATCATCCTGCTGGCGATCGTGAACCTGTTCCGCCGCGGCAGCGCCCGCTGAGCACAGCGCCCGGCGCGCTATGTGTCGACCGCTGGCCAGTTTGGCCAGTTTGGCCGGCGGTGCCACGCCTTGCAGCGCGGTCGCAGGGGTTCGATCAGCCGGAATTTGCTTGCGGGCGTGCGCATGCGGGTAGCAACAGTGAAACGGTGCTACCGAAGCCTGGCGTACTGGCGATTCGGACTTTGCCGCCAGCGTGCACGCAGAAAGCATGCACTTGGCTCAGGCCCAGGTCGCTCTGCCCCAGGTGATGGTTGGCAATCGCTGGCTCGAATATCCGTGCCACCTCGTCTTCCGCAAGGCCGGCGCCGGTATCGCTGACTGTGATCAGCACATAGTTCCCCTCTGGCATGTCCTCGACATCGGCCGGGGCGGCATTGCGTGCGTGCACCTGTAACTGCCCGCTGCCGGACATGGCATCCCGCCCGTTCAACGCCAGGTTGATCAGCGTCAGCTCCAAGGCGCCAGGATCGGTCTTGAACAACGCAGTGCCGGGTGCCACGGCGATGCCGACCTGCACATCCTTGCGCACCAGCAGTTGCAAGATGTCGCGCAGCTCAGGCAGATAGTCGGCCAGATCCACCCATCGTGGGATGCCTGCTTGGCCTGCGCTGACACGCAACAACTGTTGCAACAGGTGACTGCCGGTCGCCACCGCGCGTAGCGTTACCTCCAAGGGCATCTGCAGCGCCGGGTTCTGCGCCACATGGCGTTCGATCAGGTGGGCACCGTTGCTGATGACGCCCAGCAGGTTGTTGAAGTCGTGGGCCACGCGGCCGGTCAGGCGCCCCAGAGCGGCCATGCGCAGAAATTGCGAGGCGCGTTGCTCTGCCTGCTGGGAGCTCGCCTGCGCCGCAAGTACCTGATTTTCGAGGTTTTGCCTCAGCAGGCGGGACCTGATCGGTGCGCTCATGCCCTGGCCAGCCGGTAGCAGCACACCAGACTGGCTCGGGCGCTGCTCGAATGCATGGGAACCCTGGTCTGTCCACGCGCGCACTGCTTGCCGCAAGTTCTGCCGCAAGACCAAGCTGCCATCTCTGTCAGCCTGGCGTCAAGGCAAACACCTGCCGCAGGGGCAGGACCTCCGGTAGCACGTACACCACCGCACCGCGACCGCCATGCACGCGGGGGCGCAGTTGGATCTCGTAGAACTGCACCGGCAAGTTGATGCAGCCATACGAGATTCGGTTGTCGCCGATGCCCACCGAAGCCAGCCGGGCAAGCCGGCGCTCGGCGACTTTGCCGGTGCGTACCCGGTGCATCGAAACAGCCGCGTCGTAGTCGACCCAGACCACGTCTTCGCCCTGCGCATTGACCCCAGGCTCGGCCACAAAGCGGCCAGCCGGCGTGGTGCGCTCTTCCGGTCGCACCAGCGCAAGCGGGCGATCACCGATGCCGGGCACCGTCAGGTCCCCGCGCGCCCAGCCCAGAAGCACCGGGGAATCCGCTTGCAAACGAGCCCACGCGTCGAAGACATAGACATGGGCTGCCCGCTTGTCGACCAGCACAAAATCCCGCGTGCCGTTGTCGTTGGTCGCGGCCACCCAGTCGGCCACGCGCCGGGCGTCGGCCGACACGCGCAGCTTGCGGCCGAAGTCGGCGCGAGTCGGCGCAGTGGCATCAACCGCCGTCAGGTCGGCAGCGGCCGCCAGAGGGCTCGCCAGCGCGGCCGCCAATGCGGTGGCCAGCACGGCCAACTGTGCGATTGCCAGCGCTGGCAACGACCAGGCGGCTGCCCTGCGCAGCCAGGACCGGCGGGCAGGCACGGGTGGGCGCCCGAAGGCGATCGGTAGCCCTGCCGTGGGTGCGGCGGCGGCGGGCAGACCAGACAGCGGTCCTGGCCGATGCATTGGCCGATGCATTGGCCGATGCGTTGGCCGATGTGCCGAAGGATTGAAGGGTCGATGGGTCATGTCGGAGTCCAGGTACAGCGGGCCGCTGTGGGGCGCGGTGAACGCCGCTTGAAAAATGCACCTTAGACCTGCGCCCGGCAAATGCGCATCGGCCGATGGTGGTCATGGGTGTAGGAAAACGGCTTCCCCGGTGCGCCAGCCCCGGCAGCACGGCGGATGGCTGGTGCCGGCCAGCGCAGGCGGGATCGGCATTTGCCATGCCCGATGGTCATTTCAACCGGCTGCAGTGCAGCGGAAGCCACCCACCATGATGAATCCCGAAACCCTGGCCGCCGCGTTGCGAGTGGCCCAACACGGCGCGCGCAGCGCCATGCTCGCTGCGCGTGGCCACAAGCCGGCCGAGCCGGCCCACCAGCAAGCACCGATCGTCGCCAGCCGCGGATCCCACCCGGCTGACAACACCGGCCCCGAAAAGGCGGCCTGATGACCCCAGGCCGGCTGGCCCGGCTTCAGCCAACCTCGGGCGTCGGCCGGCGCAGCCACTCCCCCTGAGCCGCGCTCGCCGGCCACGGTGGAGAAGCGCACGACCACTGGCGTCACCTTGCCCGCATCGACAAACGGCGCCGCGCAGGTCATTTCACTCAGCACTTCACAGGCCTCGAAGTAGCCATGCGCCGCCGAACCCCGGGCATGGACCATGCGCTCCGGAATGCGCTCGTGGTCGAAGTGCGTGATCCTCTCGCGCAGGATGAAGTCTTACAGCAGGGTCGGCCCACGCAGGCCCGCTTTGAGCGAATTCTGGTTGTCGGCGATCGCCACGCCCTGGTTGGTCGTCAGCACCTGCTTCGAGCCGTCGACACGAGCCTGCGCCAGTCGGCCATCGCTTGCATGGGCACCGAGTGATGCGGGTTCTCCGGTCTTTTCGCTGGCGTTCACTTCACTGAGCGTGCTGGCTGATACCAGAGTGAAGTTGAGCAATGGCAACCGTACCGGGCACCCGAGATGAGGGTCTGTGCGCTGCCCAACACCCTTCCAACGGCGACAGCCCACGCTGCCCTGCCGCAAATTCGTCCATTCGTCCATTTCCATGGCATTGACGAGGAAGGAAAGATTGGTTGCCTACCGCACAGATGCAACGGCGCGATGGCACGACCATCCGGTTTCGCTCACCAGCCGGTTGCACCATGTCAGACCACACCGAACAGACGCCATCGGGCTCCCAGTCGGGCATGAGCTTGCTGCATCGCTTGAGGTGCCTGTGGCGCGGGTCGGCACCATGGGCTGTGGAACCACCCACCATTGCCGACTCGGCGCCCATCGAGAAGTGGCCCGGCGGTATGCGCGTTTTGGTGGCCGACGACAACCCGGTGAACTTGATGTTGGCATCCGAGATGCTGGAGCACTTCGGCTTTCAATCGGTGCTTGCGGCCGACGGCGCCCAGGCCGTGGCCATCGCGGCCAACAACCGGCTCGACCTGATCCTGATGGATCTGCAGATGCCGGTACTCGATGGGCTGGGTGCCACCCGTCAGATTCGCAGGTTCGAGCGTGACCAGGTCCGCAGCCGGGTTCCGGTAGTGGCCTACACCAGCCTCACCGGCGTCTGCGGGCTGTTCGTTGACCACGGCATTGACGACGTGCTGGAGAAGCCCTGCGACATGCCGGCGCTGAGAGACTGCCTGCTACGCTGGTGCCCGCCGAACAGGCGACTCGTTGGTCACAACCTTCCGCACGAGTGGCCCAGACACTAGCTCAACCGGCCGCTGGCACCTAGGGTCGCCAGGCACCCAGGGGTTGCGACAGGCGGTCCGCCACCACGCGCAACACCGCCCTGCTCCAGCCAGCCCATGCCCAGGTGGCTGGCCTTGACCCGCACGTCCTGAACCTGTGGCCCAGCCCGATCGTGACAGCAGGCCTGCCACGCCACCACGCCGTCGCTGCGGCTGTAGATGGAGGTGGTGGGTACCGGTGGGGCAGTGGCAATACGGCGGCGCAATCCTGTGCTCAGTCGGACTGGCCCACCACTGAGCAGTCGGTACATCCAGGCGGCATGGGTTTGCGCCGGGCTGCCGTTGAAGGGGGTGCCGATGGTGATGACTTGGCGTACCGGCAAGCGCCCCAGCTTGGCCAGCTCACGCGCGTAGATGCCGCCCAGGCTCCAGCCAATCAGCGTGACAGGCGCATCCAGGCCGCCCAGCAGCGCATGCATGTCGGTCGCCAACTGGTCCAGCCAACGGTCGATGGCCGCTTCGGTGCCAGTGTTCCAGCCCTGGCCCCAGTCGATCGCCTGATACCCAAGACGCTGGCAATGGCCGCGCAACGGCGCCACCGCGCGGCCATCGCTGGCCAGGCCGGGGAAGATGATCACCTGGTGGCCATCACCGGCCGGCGCGGGCGCGTCGGGCCGTACACGGTTGGCCACGTACTCGACCGCAGCACGCCAGGGCTCTGACCCCAGCAAGGCCAGCCGCGGCCGAGGGGCTAGCGGGCGCAATTTGTCCGTGCCCGCTACCACCATCGATTCACTGTGCCACATGCAGTACCGCCTGTTCAGGCGTGCGGCAATTCATGCGGCACCCTTTTCCGACCGCCACACCCGCAAGTCGATGCGCGTGCGGATCAGGAATGCGGCGATGCACCGCAGGTTGTTCGAACCTGCGGCGCACGGCCATCAACCGCGGTCGGCGCGGGCGGCGCGACGGTCCCGATTGGTCGCCGGATCGGTGTTGCCCGTTCCGTCGGTGCCAGTCCGGTTGTTGCCCATTCCGTCCGTGCCGGTCCGGTTGTTGCCCGTTCCGTCCGTGCCGGCCCGGTTGTTGCCCATCAGACCGCCGCTGCGGTTGTTCGGGTTGCGGCCCATGTTCTGGTCACCCGGTGTCACAGCAGCGCTGGCGGCGGCGCCTACGGCGTTGACCGAATCGCGGGTGGCCTGACCTGCCGTGCGGCCGGTGTTGTCGGTCGTGGTCTGGGCACCGGCAAGGCCCGTCATGGCGACGCCAATGGCAAAAATCAGCTTGATGTGGGATTTCATGGAATTCTCCAAGAGAGGTAAGGGATTGAACAACGGCAATCCGCATGCCATGGCCCCTGCACCCTTCACATTGCATGGCGGTGTGGACTGCCGCCACCTTGCTTGCCGCTACCCATGGGGGCACCTCGCTTGCCCTGAGGCGCCATGGATGATTGGATCGAAATGCTGCAATGGCCGGCCATGCTGGTCACGGTGTTGGCCTCGTGGCTGGTGGCCTCCCGAGACGACGCCCGCCGCCATGCCGCGTTCTGGGTGTTTCTGCTCAGCAACCTCTTGTGGGTGGTCTGGGGCTGGCACACGGGTTCTACCGCGTTGGTGGTGCTGCAATTTTGCTTGGCGACCATGAACGTTCGAGGAGCGCGCAAAACCAATGACGGATGAAAGCAGGCTTGCCCCAAGGCGTTGCCGCCATGGTGAACCACACCGAGTCTGCCTCGCGTCCATTGGTGCAAGCGGACCGCAGTGCGGCGCAGTCGCACGCAGCGTACAAGCGGGCATGAGCCTTGTCCGATGCGGCGGTGTCGGCATGGCGGATTCCCGGCGCATGCATCGACCATGATCGTCACGCCAGTGGCATCGATTGGAGACTACAGGCGGCGCCACATTCGACGTGGCACCCCGAGGCTCAGGATTGATGCAGCGCGACGCGTTCAATGCCGCCGTTCTGGCCCTTGACACCCCGCGCCATCTGCGCCGGCGCCATGCCCTTGCAAAGGGAAGAGCAAGCGCCCTGGATTTTTGTCGCAGGTTCCGCCGCAGGTTCCGCCGCAGATTCGGTCAAGGCGTCCCCGAAGGGCGAGCGCACAAAGAAAAACAGCCTAGGAGCCGAAGCGCCTAAGCTGTTGATCCATTTCTTGTT
>JANOAQ010000251.1:0-1784 GCA_031411195.1 Burkholderiaceae bacterium
CTGCTGGCCCGCCTGGCCGGTGCATCACCCGGCCACCGGGTGCTGGCGCACCGGCTGGTGCTGCGCGAATCGGCTTGAGGGCCGCCAGCGCACCGGCCGGCGCCGCAATCTCAGACCGCCAGCAGGTGCTGACGGTAGTGGATCAGCTCGTCGATCGACTCGTGGATGTCGGCCAGCGCGGTGTGGGCCTGGGCTTTCTTGAAGCCCTCCAGGGCGGCCGGTTTCCAGCGCTTGGCCAGTTCCTTCAAGGTGCTGACGTCGAGGTTGCGGTAGTGGAAGAAGTCTTCCAGCAAAGGCATGTCCTTGGCCAGGAAGCGCCGGTCCTGGCAGATCGAATTGCCGCACATCGGGCTCTTGCCCTTGGGCACATAGGTCTTGAGCCAGGCGATCAGCGCGGCCTGGGCTTGCGCCTCGGCTATGGGGGACTGGCGCACCCGCTCGGTCAGCCCGCTGCGGCCGTGGGTGCCCTTGTTCCAGTTGTCCATGCCGTCCAGCACCGCGTCGCTCTGGTGGATGGCGAACACCGGGCCCTCGACCCGCAGCGTCAGATGGGCATCGGTGACCACCACCGCAATCTCGATGATGCGGTCGGTGAAGGGTGACAGGCCGGTCATCTCCAGGTCGATCCAGACCAGGTTCTGCTCGCTCAGCGGCAGCTCGGCGGCGGGGGTCAGGGCGGGGGTCACGGTGGGGATCATGATGGGGAGGTCAGGCAGGCTCATCTGCGGATTGTCGCAGCGCCGCCATCGCGGCGCGCCGCGCCGGCGCCACGCCCTGCGTTGCGCGGGGTGCGCCCCTACACTTCAGCCCATGCTGTCACCCACCCTGCTCACCCTGTCCTTCGCTGCGGCGCTGATGCTGTCGCTGGTGCTCAAGTTCTGGCTGGCCACCCGCCAGATGCGCCATGTGGCGGCCCATCGCCAGGCAGTGCCGGCGGCCTTTGTCGGGCAGGTCAGCCTGGCGGCACACCAGCGCGCGGCCGACTACACCTTGGCCAAGGGCCGCCTGGGCCTGCTGGCCACGGCCTTCGGCAGCGTGGTGCTGCTGGGCTGGACCTTGCTGGGCGGCCTCGACCTGCTCAACACCCTGGTGCGCGAGGCGGTGCAGCCGGCCTGGGGCACGCTGGCCTACCAGGTGGTGCTGCTGGCCGCCTTCGCGCTCATCGGCGGCCTGCTCGACCTGCCCTTCGAGCTCTATGCCACCTTCGGCCTCGAGGCGCGCTTCGGCTTCAACCGCAGCACCTGGCGGCTTTACCTGGCCGATGCGGTCAAGGGCCTGGCGGTGGCCGCCGTGATCGGCCTGCCGCTGGCGGCCGGCGTGCTGTGGATCATGGGTGCCACCGGCGGGCGCTGGTGGCTGTGGGCCTGGGCCGCCTGGACCGCCTTCCAGTTGCTGGCGATGCTGGCCTATCCCACCCTGATCGCGCCCTTGTTCAACAAATTCGAGCCCCTGGCCGACGCCGCCCTGAAGACGCGTGTCGAAGCCCTGATGCGGCGCTGCGGCTTTGCCGCCAAGGGCCTGTTCGTGATGGATGGCAGCCGCCGCTCGGCCCATGGCAATGCCTATTTCACCGGCCTGGGCGCGTCCAAGCGGGTGGTGTTCTATGACACCTTGCTGGCCAAGCTGTCAGCGCCCGAAGTCGAAGCGGTGCTGGCGCATGAACTGGGCCACTTCAAGCACAAGCATGTCACCCAGCGCATGCTGATGATGTTCGGCCTGAGCCTGGCCGGCCTGGCCCTGCTGGGCTGGCTGGCGCGCCAGCCCGGCTTCTACCTGGGCCTGGG
>JANOAQ010000252.1:0-11296 GCA_031411195.1 Burkholderiaceae bacterium
CCAACTTCCTGACCATCGACCCGGATGAATGCATCGACTGCGCGGTCTGCATCCCCGAATGCCCGGTCAATGCCATCCTGCCCGAAGAGGACGTGCCCAGCCACCAGCTCGCATTCATCAAGCTCAACGCCGACCTGGCCAAGGGATGGCCCAGCATCACCAAGCGCAAGACCCCGCTGCCCGACGCCGATGACTGGAAGGACAAGAAGGACAAGCTGTCCGAGCTGATCCGATGAAACATGATGGCCCACCCTGAGGCGGGCGGCGCCATGCTGGCCGGCGGCACTTCGGCGTTGGCCGCAACGGCCTGTGATGCGCTGGTGATCGGCGCCGGTCCTGTAGGGCTGTGGCAGGTGTTCCAACTGGGCCTGCAGGGCATCAATGCGCAGGTGATCGATGCCCTGCCCGAGCCCGGCGGCCAATGCGTCGAGCTGTACGCCGACAAGCCGATCTACGACATCCCGGGTGTGCCCGTTTGCAGCGGGCGCGAACTGGTGGCCCTGCTGCTGCGCCAGATCGCGCCCTTTGCACCCACTTTCCATCTGGGCCAACTGGTGTGGGCACTTTCTGCACGTCAAGACGGTGCCTTCGACGTGAGCACCGACCAGGGCCGACGCTTCACCGCCCGCAGCGTGTTCATCGCCGGTGGCGTGGGTGCCTTCCAGCCGCGGGCCATGAGGGCCGACGGCATCGACCGTTTCACCGGCACACAGCTGCTCTACCGCGTGCCCGATGCAGCCACATTGGCCGGTTGCCGGGTGCTGGTGCTGGGCGGTGACGACGCTGCCGTGCAGGCCACCCTGCAACTGGCCGATGCCCTACCCGGCCAGGCAACCGCCGATCGACCCGGCTGCATCACCTTGATGCACCGCCGCGCCACCCTCACGGCCGACAGTGGCGCATTGGCCCGGCTGCAGGCCCACATGGCGCACGGCACGGTGCAATTTGAAACCGGCCAGGTGCTGGGGGTCGAGGCCGCCGAAGGTGGCCTGCTCACCGCCGTGCAGGTGATCGGCGAGCACGGCGCGGCGCGCCGCTTGCCGGTCGACCGGGTGCTGGCCTTTCTGGGTGTCAGCCCCAAGCTGGGCCCCATCGCCGATTGGGGGCTGGCCATGGCCCGCCGCCAGTTGACGGTCGACACGGTCCACTTCGAAACCAGCACGCCGGGCATCTTTGCGGTGGGCGATGTGGTCACCTACCCAGGCAAGAAGAAGCTGATCCTGTGCGGCTTCCACGAGGCCACGTTGGCCGCATTTGCCGCCGCCGCACGCCTGCGGCCCGATGCGCCAATCTTGCTGCAGTACACCACCACCAGCGCAGTCTTGCACCAGCGCCTGGGGGTGGTCACGCCAGTGCGGTCATAATCGCGCCCGCTGCAGGCCGATGGCCTGCGGCACTTCGCTAGGGGTGTTGCACCACGCAAGTGGTGCGGCTGAGACAGTCCCTTTGAACCTGATTGAGGTAATCCTCGCGCAGGGAAGCAGCCTGATGAAACGGCGCACGGGTTCTCCGTGCGCGGCCTCCTCCAGTGTTTGCCCACCTGCCATCGCATTGAAGGCACCACGATGGCATTCCGTTCCACCGCTCTTCACACGCCGGCGTTGCGCCGGGTAGCCCAGGCGGCGCTGCTGCTGGCAGCCTTGCCGGCCGGGGCCCAAGCCACCGACGCACCACCGTTGCAAACCGTCACGGTGAGCGGCCGCAGCGCCGGGCCGGTCAGCATCGCCGGCTTTGGCGATGTACCGCTGGCCCGCGCGCCGTATTCGGCCACGGTGATCAACACCGCGCTGCTTCAGGATGCCGGCATCAGCGGCATCGGCGACATCACCCGGCTGGATGCCGGCATCACCGATGCGTACAACGCCCCTGGCTACTGGGGCCAGCTGGCCGTGCGCGGCTTCACGCTGGACAACCGCTTCAACTACCGACGCGACGGCCTGCCCATCAATGCCGAGACCGCCATCCTCTCGGGCAACAAGCAGGGCATCGAAGTCCTCAAGGGCACCAGCGGTTTGCAAGCCGGCACCAGCGCGCCTGGCGGCCTGGTCAACTTGCTGGTCAAGCGCCCGCGCGATGCGGTGCACACCCTCAGCCTGGGCTGGGAGCAGGACGGCACCGTCAGCGCCGCGGCCGACCTGGGCCAGCGTCAGGGCGGCCTGGGCTGGCGCTTCAATGTCGGCATCGACCGCATCGATCCGCGCACCCAGCACAGCCGAGGCCACCGCCAGCAACTGGCCGGCGCCTTCGAAGCCCAACTGGCCACCGGCAGCCTGCTGGAGGCCGAGTTCGAATGGAGCCGCCAGACCCAGCCCAGCACGCCTGGCTTCAGCCTGCTGGGCAAGCGCCTGCCCGATTCATCCGACATCGACCCCACCCTCAACCTCAACCACCAGGCCTGGACCCTGCCGGTGGTGATGCAGGGCCGCACCGCATCGCTGCGCTACAGCCAGGCCCTGGCCGCCGACACGCAACTGGTGGCCCATGTGATGCGCCAGCGCCTGGACAGCGACGACCGCATCGCCTTCCCCTACGGCTGCAGCGATGAAAGCAACTTCGACCGCTACTGCAGCGACAGCCGCTTCGACGTTTACGACTTTCGCAGTGAAGGCGAGCGCCGCACCAGCGACGCGGCCGATCTGTCGATCAACGGCAGGGCCACCTGGGGCGGCGTGCAGCACCGTTTCAATGCCGGCGTGCTGGCCACCCGCTACAACGCCCGCTTTCAGCGCCAGGCCTTCAATTGGGTCGGCACCGCCACCCTGGCAGGCACCACCAACCTGCCCGCCGACCCCAGCCTGACCGACGAGAACACGAACCGCCGCGAGCGCAGCACCGAATGGCATCTGCAAGACGCCATCACCCTCAGCCCGCAATGGCGCCTGTGGACGGGCCTGCGCCACAGCCGCCTGCAGCGCGACAGCGTGCGCACCGACGGCTCGCGCCCCACGGCCTATGCCCAGCGCTTCACCACGCCCTGGCTGGCGTTGAGTCATGCAGTCAATCCGCAAGACACCGCCTACCTCAGCTGGGGCCAGGGCGTGGAGTCCGAAGTGGCGCCCAACCGCACCCGCTTCACCAATGCCGGCCAATCCCTGCCCGCGCTGAAGAGCCGCCAGATCGAAGCCGGCTACAAGCACAGCACCGACACGCTGGACTGGCGGGTGGCAGCCTTCGGCATCCAGCGCCCGGCCTGGCGTGATGTGGGCAGTTGCGACAACCCCGGCACCTGCACCCGCCAGGCCGACGGGCAAGCGTTGCACCGCGGCATCGAGGCCGAAGCCGACTGGCGACTGGGTGCGCTCAACCTGCGCGCCAGCGCCATGCTGCTGAAGGCGCGGCGCGACGGCTCGGCCGATGCCACGCTCAACGGCCTGCGTCCCACCAACGTGCCCGCGCAAAGCCTGAAGGCCCAGGCCGCCTACAACGTGGCCGCTGTGCCGGGCCTGGCACTGCTGGCCTTTGTCACCCACGAGGGCCAGCGCATGGTGTTGCCCGACAACAGCATTGCCACCCCAGGCTGGACCCGGGCCGACCTGGCCGTGCGCTATATCGCCAATGGGTTTGGCGGCACCCTGGTGTGGCGCGCCGGCATCGACAACGTTGCCAATACCCGCGCCTGGAAGGAGGCGCCCTACCAGTTCGACCACGCTTACCTTTACCCTTTGGCCCCGCGTACTTTGCACGCATCGGTCCAGCACGCCTTTTGACCACACGTTAGAAACCGGGCTATACTGCAGAGCTCAATTCCTCGATAGCTCAGTCGGTAGAGCGCCGGACTGTTAATCCGTAGGTCCCTGGTTCGAGCCCAGGTCGAGGAGCCAAGTAATGCAAGAGTCAGCAGGTTAGCGCCTGCTGACTTTTTTGCTTTCTGGCTCACGTCGGTGCCAGTCTGGTGCCAGTCTTGAGGCCGATGCACTCGTACTACATAAGTCGGTCCTGGCAGACCTTGCACCTGCCGCTTGCCGACTTCCGCGCCAGCTTCCGTGGACGCGAGGTCACTTACGCACTACCGCTGGTCCCCGCACGCATCCGCCAGGTCGGCCTGATGATCGCGGCACGCCAGGCGGGCCCCTTCCAGCTCTACATCCGGCGGATCTCTCTCACCTGATAGCGCCAGGCCCGGCACCCAGCGCATCGCCGACTTGCTGATCACGAGGCACTCTCTCCCGACCAGTGGCGACGGTTGATGGCGTAGCCGTCGACCTGGCCCTTGAACGGCATCAGCAGCATGCCGTCCAGGCGAGCCACCTCGCGCGGGTCGGTATGGCCGTGGATGCCGATGACGATCGCGTCATGCCCGGCGCGCGGTTGCGCAAGATAGGTGCCGAACAGCCTGTCCCACCAGGGCAGGTTGAAACCGTAGTTGGAGTTGGTCTCGTCGTCCTCGACCGAGTGGTGCACGCGGTGCATGTCCGGCGTGACGACGAACCAGCGCAGCACCCGGTCCACCCCAGCGGGCAGGCGGATGTTGCCGTGGTTGAACATTGCCGTGGCTTTGAGCAGCACCTCGAAGATCACCACGGCCAGCACGGGTGGCCCGAGCACGGTGATGGTGGCGAACTTGATCAGCATCGACAGTGCGATCTCGATCGGATGGAAGCGCGCGCCGGTGGTCAGGTCATAGTCCAGGTCGGCGTGGTGCACCTGGTGCAGCCGCCACAGCGCCGGCACGGCGTGCACCATCACATGCTGAAGCCAGATGACGAAGTCCATTGCGATCACCGCCAACGGCACGGCCAGCCAGAACGGCACCTCGAAGTGGTTGAGCAGCCCCCAGCCGTTGGCCACGCCGAAGGCGGCGACGCCTGCCGCTGCCAGCGGGAACATCAGGCGCAGCAGCACGGTGTTCAGCGCCACCAGGCCGAGATTGCTGCCCCAACGCCAAGCCTTGGACACGGTCAGCGCGCGGCGCGGTGCAGCCATCTCCCACAGCGCCACGATCGCGAAGACACCCACGAAGAAGCCCAGCCGGGTGGCAGGTTCGTTGGCAAGGACGAATTGTTCGAGATCCATGGGTGACTCCTGGGGGCCGGGCGCTACAGTGGCAGACAGGCTATTTACCTTTCATACCAACGAACGTTAGAATGTATACCATGGACAACCGAATGCTCAAGGACCTTCTGTACGAACAGGTCGCCCGTGTGGGCAAGGCACTGGCCAGCCCGAAGCGGCTGGAGATGCTGGAGATGCTGGCCCAGGGCGAAAAGGCGGTCGAGTCCGTGGCCGCCGAGGTCGGCATCGACGTCAAGCTCGCCAGTGCGCACCTGAAGGCGCTGAAGGAAGCGCGGCTGGTGCAGAGCCGGCGCGAGGGCAAGCGCATGCTCTACCGCCTGAGCGGCAATGACGTGGCGCACCTGGGCGTGATGCTGCGCCAGGTGGCCGAAGAGCACCTGCTGGAACTGCGCCTGGCGCTGCAGCAGATGATGGCCGAGCCCGGCCGGCTGGCCAGCGTCGGCCGCAAGGAGTTGCTCGCGCAGGCCAAGCGCGGCGAGGTGCTCGTGCTCGACGTGCGGCCACAAGACGAGTTCGACACCGCCCACCTGCCGTATGCACGATCGATGCCGCTGCTTGAGCTGGCACAGCGCTTGGCCGAACTGCCGCGTGACGTCGAGATCGTCGCCTACTGCCGAGGCCCGTTCTGCCTGATGTCCGACGAGGCAGTGAAGCTGCTGCAGGCACGCGGCTTCCGCGCCCGCAAGACTTTCGATGGCGTCAGCGAATGGCAGGCCGCGGGCCTGCCAGTCCAAGTTGCCTGAGACACACGGCTGGACAACCCAGGAACCGCCATGGCCTCCACCTTGTTCGAGGCCGACAAGGTTCTCGTCTTCTAAATCATGAACGCCGACTGCATGACTCCAGAGCTGGGCATCATCGAGGGCTACTTCGGCAAGCCATGGCGCCACGAGGATCGCAAGCGCGTGCTGACGCAGCTGCGCGAACTCGGCTTTTCCTGGTTTCACCACGCACCCAAGGCGGATGCCTTCCTGCGGCGCCGCTGGCGTGAGCCGCACCCTTCGGCGGCCTTCGCCGAACTGGCCGATCTGTCGGCGCATTGCCGCGGCCTGGGCATGCGCTTCGGCATCGGGCTCAGCCCGTACGAGCTGTACCGCGACTGCACCGGCGCCGCTAAGGCGGACTTCTTCGCCAAGCTGCGCGCACTCGACGAGATCGGCATCGACGACCTCGCGATCCTCTTCGACGACACACGCGGCGATGTGCCGGACCTGGCGGCACGGGAGGCCGAGATCGTGCACGCCGCGCTGGCCACCACCCGCGCCAGCCGGGTCGTGATGTGCCCGACCTACTACTCCGACGACAGATTGCTGGACGTCGTCTTCGGCCAGCGCCCTGCGGGCTACCTCGATGAGCTCGGGCGCCGGCTCGATCCCCGTGTCGGCGTCTACTGGACGGGCGAAGAGATCTGCGCCCGCGAGATCGGCGTCGGCCACCTGGCGCGCGTGGCGGCGTCACTGCGCCGCAAACCCACGCTGTGGGACAACTACCCGGTCAACGACGGACCGCAGATGTCGCGCTTCCTGCATCTGCGCGGGTTCACTGGGCGCCCAAGTGCCACCGGTTCGCACCTCGCGGCGCATGCCATCAACCCGGCGCTGCAGCCGCACCTGAGCCTGATCCCCGCCGCCACGCTGGTGGCCAGCTATCGGGAGGGTCCGGCCTATGCCTACATGCGCGCCTTCCGCGAGGCCGCACACACCTTGGCAGGCGCCGAGCTCGCGCCGATGCTCGAGGAAGACCTGCACGCCCTGCAGGACTTGGGGCTGGATCGGCTGGGCGACGACCGCCAGCGTTTGCGCCAGCGCTACCTCGCCGTGAACCATCCCATGGCCGCCGAAGTGGTGCGCTGGCTGGACGGTGCCGACACGGTGGACAGTTGGGTCGAAGTGGCCTGATGACCGGTCCTGAAAGCCCCGACCACACAGCGCGGGCGTGACCCGCTGTAAAGCCGGAATCGACCTTGGCCACCCGCACCCATGCCGTCCCCTACGCCGGCGTCCGACCCGTCGTCGGCCTGGCCATCTCCCTGGCCCTGCATGCGTTGGTGTTTGCGCTGGCCTTCACGCATCTCGGCACGATCGCGGACAAGACAGACTCGCGGGCGCCCGAGCAGCGGGTCACGGTGCTGCACCTCCGGCCGCCAGAGCCCGAAAAGTCCGCGCCGCATGCCGAGCCTCCAGCCGCCATGGCGCAGGCCCCCGCCGTGCTGCGCCCGTCCATCCCGATGCCGGAAGTCGAGTCGGTGGTCGAACCCGTCACGCCGCGCCAAACTGCATCGATGGCTGCGCCACGGGCGCCCACGGCAGAAGAATGGGCCTTCGCCTCGACGTACAAGCTCAAGAACAGCAAGGGCTACCGCCACACCTGGGGCCAGCAGGTGCGCAGCATGATGGGCACGGCGGTCGAAGGCCCCGACCAGGGCATGGTCCGGTTCCGGATCGAGATCGCGCCCGATGGCAGCTTGACCCGGCTCGACACGCTGTGGTCTACATCGGCTGTTGCCGAGCGGCTGGCCCGCCAGGCCATCGACGGCATGCCGCAATGGCCGCCCACGCCGACCGGCAGGCCCTTAATCTTCGAGAAAACCATCTCGTTCTCGCCGTTCGCATCGGACGGCCCCCCGCTCTACAAGGACGACTGCCTGCCCGACCCACCGGTATTCAGCAATCCGTTCGCATGGGATGGCAGGTCGGTCCGCGCGCAGGCCCAGGCCGAGCCGGCCGAAAAGCCGGACCCTCAGGCGCTGGAAGATTGCCTCAAGCAACTGCCGAAGGACTCGATCGAGGCGGAGAGCGCACGTGACCAGCGCTTGATGGACCAATGGGGTTGGGGGTCCAGCAAACCCGGTCGATGAGCGTGGGCCGCGGATCAGGGCGGTGCCGCCGGCGGGCACCGTCCCAGGTCGGCGCGTCGCCAGACCTGGGTCTGGCAGATGAACAGCACGCAGCCGCTGACGACCAGGGTCGAGTCCGAGCGCAGTTGCAGCGATCCCTTGTAGTCGCGCCCGTCCTCCGGGTTGTAGAGGCGGCCGCCGTTCCATTGGCCCGGCTCCGACAGCTTCATCTGGTCGATGACGGGTTTTCCGATCAAAGGTGTCTTGTCGGCAATGCCCTGGGGCTTGTCGTCCCAGAGCCAGACGATGCGCCCGCACACCGTATTGGCGCCGCAGGCCTCGATGCGCACGCGGGCATTGAAGCCCGGCGTCCACCACTCGCCCTGCAGACCACGCCCCGGTTCGGCGGCGGATGAAGCTGTCGCCATCACGGCCAGCCACAGCGCGGCCGCCTTCACGCCGCAGCCTCGCGGCGAACCGCAGCGGCGAACCGTTCGTCACCGTAACGCAGGTACTCCGGGTCTTCGGTCCCGCACCAGCGATCCCACCAGGTGAAGTACAGGCCATAGTTGCCGCGGTTGCGCGCATGGTGGAAGTGGTGGTGGCTGACCGGCGTGATCCAGGCCAGCCAGCCGCGCGGCGTCCAGCGCCAGGGGAACAGCTCATGCGCACAATGGCCAATGGCGTTGCGCAGGATCATGTGCAGCAGGAAGAGCCCCAGCACGCCGGCGTGCACCGGCACCACCAGCAGGAACAGCGGCAGGAACACGGCCTGCACCAGTGCCTCGACCGGATGGAAGGCATAGGCCGCCCATGGGGTCGGGTGCAGCGAGGCGTGGTGGCGCCCGTGCACGGCGCGGAACCAGCGCCGGTGGTGCAGCGCACGGTGCGTCCAGTAGAACCAGGCGTCGTGGGCGACGATGATCAGCACGAGACTCGCCCACCACCAGGCCCAGCCGCGGCGTGCCACGTCCGGATAGACCTCGACGGTGCCGCCCACGATCAGCAGCCAGAGCAACAGCCCGTTGGCGGCAAAGATCACCACCGTCGACAGCGAGTACGCGATCTCGCGGCGCACCTGCCCTGGCGCGGGCACGGCGTCCAGGATGCGCCGGCCGGCCAGGCGGCGGCGCAGCAGCACGTTGACGACGAGCCACACCGTACCTGCGGCGAGCGCATAGCGCAGGAAGTCGGACAGCAGCACGGTCAGTGCCATTTGCGCCAGGGACGGGGCCAAGGAGGGCAGCAGCGGCGGGTCTTGCATGGGAGGCTCCGGTGGGATGGAAGAGCCTCATGCTCGGTGCCGGCGCCCCGGGGGTCTTGCCGATTTGTCGCGATGTCTGGCCGATTCCTCGTCAGACAGCGCCGAAAACCGCTGCGCCGTCAGCCGGGTGACCGCGGCTGCGCCAGGCGCATGCCGGCGCGGTACTCGGTAGGCGTCATGCCGAAGCGCAGGCGAAACGCCCGGTTGAACGGTCCGATCGACCCGTAGCCGCAGTCCAGTGCGATGCTCAGGATCGGCAGGTCTTGGCTGGCCAGCCGCGCCGCCGCCGCCTGCAGCCGGTGGTGGTGCAGGAAGTCGTTGAAGTTGCGGTAACCGAGTTGCTGGTTGATCAGGGTGCGCAGCGCCGCTTCGCCCATCCCCAGATCGGCAGCCAGGGCTGCCACGCTCAGCCCCTCGCGGCGGTAGGCGTGCTGCTCGGTCATGGCCTGGCGCAGCCGCATGAGGGCTGGGCTCTCTTCGGGCGCCACCGGCGGCGCTGGTGCCACGGTGGAGGGCGGCTCTGCGGCGCGATCTGGGTCGACCACCACGGGCGGCAGCCCGAGGACGGCGTCGAGCGACCGGCGGGCGACGAGCAGGGCCAGCGCCAGCGCCACCAGGCCGATGCCCGCCACGTGCAATGCCGGCAGCAGCAGGCCCACCGGACGATCGCGCACGGCCAGCTCGACGGCCAGCGCGATCGCGGCGTACACACCGATGCCCAGGGCGACCCAGCGCCGGGCCACGCGCCGGGGTTCAACCAGGTCGTCGCGCCAGCCGCGCAGCACCTCCCACACCGCTGCGGTGGTGAAGGCCACCATCGCCACGGCATGCGCAGCGGTCAACGACCCGGGGCCAGGGTCCACAGCGCCGGCCAGCAGGGCATCCAGACGCGGCGCATTGGCGGACAGGCCCAGCGCGACCATGCCGGCACCCGCTGCGAGAAATGGCCAGTCCCAATGGAAACGGTCGTCGAACAGCCCGCGGGCGGCCAGCCAGAGCCAGGCCGTCGAACTGGTGCACAGGGCGAGCACGCCCCAGCCCAAGGGGCGAGGAACCTGCACCAGCAAGGCCGTCCGTTGGCAGAACAGGTAGGCTACCAGTGAGAGCGTGAAGATCCACAACGCGGCCCGCGCGGCAGGCCGCGGCCCGTGGCCCATCAGGTTTGCCGCATGAAACAGCAGCACGCCAGCCACAGCGCCGCGCAGCAGCAAGTCCCAAGGCATGGCGTCTGTCACGGCCATGGTTCGCCCATGCGGTCGGCTGGTGCGAATGCCCGCCGGCGAGCCGCCGCGCGGGTTTCGTCCCGGCTCCGAATCCAGCGAAGACTCTGATCCTCATGCATTTGCGCGACTGTACCGGGCGCGGTAAGCGGCAACGGCTGCGCGACCGGGTTTCGGCCCCATGGCGCCGGCTTGCACGCGGTCAGCCGACCTGATCCTTGTCGACTGACCCCATACTGCCGGCTCAGCCCACTGCTGCGAGCACGAACATGAACACCGAAGTCTTCGACGCCATCATCGTCGGCGCCGGCCAGGCCGGGCCGGCCATCGCCGCACGCTGCAGCCGCGAAGGGCTGAAGACGGCCGTCATCGAGCGCCATCACTTCGGCGGCACCTGCGTCAACGTGGGCTGCGTGCCGACCAAGACACTGGTGGCCAGTGCGCGCGCCGTGCGGCTCGCGCAGCGCGGCGCCGAGTTCGGCTTCGACGTGGCGGACCTGCGTGTGGACATGGCCCGCGTGATGGGGCGCAAAGACGCGATCGTCGCGAAGTCGCGCGAGGGGGTGGAGGCCTGGATGCGCGGTTTGAAGGGCACCGAGGTCATCGTCGGCGAAGCCCGCTTCGTCGGCCCGGCCACGCTCGAGGTGGGCGGGCGCCGCCTGAGCGCGCCGCGCATCTTCCTCAATGTCGGTGGACGCGCAGTCCGCCCCGCGCTGCCGGGCATCGACACCGTGACGACGCTGGACAACGTTTCGGTGATGGAACTCGATGCCGTGCCCGAGCATCTGGTGATCGTCGGCGGCAGCTACATCGGCCTGGAGTTCGCGCAGCTGATGCGCCGGCTGGGTGCCGCCGTGACGGTGGTGGAGCGTTCCACACGTCTGTTGCCGCGCGAAGACCCCGACGTGTCCGACGGCATCCGCGACATCCTGCAGGCCGAGGGCGTGCGCTTCGAGCTGGGCG
>JANOAQ010000253.1:0-2246 GCA_031411195.1 Burkholderiaceae bacterium
GGCTGACCAGCGCACCCACCTGGCAATGGACCTGGGTCATGGGCACCAGCGCGGGCGGTGGGGGCAAGGGCGTGTGCAAGGTCGTCATGAGATCACGGTCAAGTAGGGCCATTCAAGCCAGTGCAGCCACCGGCCAAAGCAAGCAGCCGCCGTGGAACCGGCTTCGCCGGGCCACTGGCGGCGCCCCCCTGGGGGGGAGCGCCGAAGGCGCTTCGGGGGGGGTCAAGGTCAAGGATTCGCGCAGCGAAAACTGGCTGCAGATTCCACATCGCCGCCGGCATAGCGCATCACCTGCGGGTGGGCGCACAGCGGGCGGCTGCGCGTCTTGGCCCAGGTGGGCGGCAATTCCTTGTTGGCCGGGTTGATGCTGGCCACCAGGCGCTCGGGCGCCTTGCCGCCTTCCACCCAATCGACCAGGGCGCCCAGGGCGTCGAACTGATCCGTGGCCGGCCCACCCTGGCAATGGCCCATGCCGGGCACCGGGAAGACGCGGGCCACACTGTTGGCGCCGGCCAGGCCCAGGTTGTGCTGCAGCCTGTCGGCCCAGCGCAGCGTGTCGTTGACCGAGAACACCGGGTCGCTGCTGCCGTGGTAGACGATCATCTTGCCGCCGCGCCGGGCAAAGGTGGTCAGCATCGGGTTGGCCGCGTCGGGCGGGCTCATCAGCGCCATCGGCGATTCGGTGAACTGGCTGTTGGTGCCGAAGATGCGCGGCGCGTCGCGGTCGAAATCGAAGCGCGCCAGAAAATCCACCAATGCCGCCGGCGTGCCCGGCACCAGCGTGGGCGGGGTGGTGAAGATATAGGCCAGCGAGCCCGCGCCCATGGTGGCGATGATGGGGTTGCGGTCCCAGGGCGGGATGCTCGATTCGAGCTTCCAGGTGCGCCAGCCGGCCGCGCCGATGCCGCCGTCGAATGACCAGTCGCTGTACAGCGGCTCACCCTTGCGGTTGCGCGGGCCGTCGAAGCTGCGCTGCAGCGCGGCCACCTGGGGGGCGCTGAGGCACTGGTCGGTCTTGGCGCCGGCGCACTGCAGCTCGGCCAGCTTGAAGACTTTCTGGCAACGCTGCAGATCGCCCACGATGCCATCGACCAGCAGGTCGAGCGCATCGCAGCGGGCCACCACGCGGTCGGCCACCAGCTTCATGTCGGCAGGGCTGAACGCGCGGCGGATGTCGGCGTCCACGCCCTGCCAGGCCTGGATGTCCCAGGCGTGCTGCACGGCCGCCTTGGGCAGGTTGAAGCCGGGCGCGCCGGCCAGGATGCCGTCGTACCGCTCGCCATAGCGGCTGGCGCTGACCATGGCGTGGCGCCCGCCGTTGCTGCAACCGGCCATGTAGTTGCGCTGGGGCTTCTGCCCGTAGTGGCGTTCCATCAGCGCCTGCGCCACGGGCCACACGGCCGCGTTGGCGCTGTGGCCGTAGTCGCGCCGCGCCTGAAAATCCAGCCCGAAGACATTGCCCCGCGCCAGCCCTGCCGGCAGGTTGGCCGCGTCGTCGCCATTGTGGCCGCTGTCGCTGCTGATCACCGCAAAGCCTCGGCTCAGCGCATCCTTCTGCAGCACGCCCATCGCACCGAAGGCGGGCACCACCACCCCATCGTTGGCACCGTTGACCTGGTGCAGGAAGCGCTGGTTCCAGCCCTGGGGCAGGCGCATCTCGAAGCCGATGGCGTAGCGCTTGCCGTCGTCGCCGACCCGCTCGTTGATCTGGCCGCGCACCAGGCAGTGGGCGGCGTGGCCCTTGTCGTCGGCCGCCTCGTTGCGGGCGTCGGTCACGCGAAGCTGCGGCAGGGCGGCCAGGGCATTGCCCAGTTGGCCGCAAGCCACGCCGCCGGCGCCGCCCGGGCCCGGCGCGCTGCAGCCGGCCAGCAAAGCAGCGGCCAGCAGGCCACCCAAGGGCACGGCCCGCCAGTCCCGTGGGCGGGGCGCATTGGGCCACGCGGCCTGCGGTGTGGGCTGACGATTGTTTTGATGTGTGGGCAGGCGCTGGGCTGGCATGAAGGTCTCCATCGGGTCTTGTCGTGGCTTCTCGATGTGCAGTGGCAGCGCCTCAGCCGGCGCCGGGCCGCCCCAAGGCGGCTGAGCGCCCCCTCGGGGGGCAGGAGCGAAGCGACGTGGGGGTGGACATCAGCCGGCGCCGGGCCGCCCCAAGGCGGCTGAGCGCCCCCTCGGGGGGCAGGAGCGAAGCGACGTGGGGGCGGACATCTCAGCCGGCCGGCTCGAAAGCCAACGGCGATTGCGCCGCC
>JANOAQ010000254.1:0-3311 GCA_031411195.1 Burkholderiaceae bacterium
CCGGCAAAGACGTTGATGACCGGGGTGTTGTAGCTGGGCAGCGCGGCCACCGGGATGCGGCCCAGGCTGATCACCCCGGCCGCGATGATGGCCAGGTTGAGCAGCACCGTCATCACCGGACGGCGGATGAACAGTTCGGACAGGTTCATGGTGTGCGGCCTCCGGCGCCCGAAGCGCCTGAAGCGCCCGAAGGCCCAGCCCCAGCCCCGCTGGCCGCCCCGCCGCCACCGCCGCCACTACCGCTGCCGCCGCGGCCCGGCTCGGCGGCCCGCTCCACCAGGGGCGAGCCGGGGCGCACGTTCTGCCGGCCGTCCAGCACCAGGCGCTCGCCGCCCTTCAGGCCCGACACCACCGCATCCAGGCCGGCCTGGGCCAGCACCTTGACTGGCCGGATTGCCGCCACATTGCCCGGCCCGGCGATGAACACCGACGTGCCGCGCGCGCCCTGCACGATGGCCGCCTGCGGCACCACCACCGCATCGGGCAGGGTCTGCACGGCCATCTTCACCGTGACATAGGCACCGGGCCACAGGGCCTGGTCCTGGTTGTCGAACCGGGCCTTGGCCTTGACCGTGCCCGAGCTGGCATCAACCGCGCTGTCGACAAAGACCAATTGGCCCTGGCGCTGGCCAAGGCCGTCGGGCAGCACCGCGGTCACCAGGCCGCGCGCGTCCTTGCCGCCAGCCTTGCCAGCGCCGGCACCCTTCAACGCGGCCAACGCATCGCCCAACTGGCGCTGCGGCAGGCTGAAGGCCACGGCCATCGGGTGGATCTGGGTCAGGGTGAGCATGGCCGCACCGGCGGGCGACACGCTGCTGCCCGGGTAAAACGCGATCTGCCCCACGCGCCCGGCGCTGGGCGCGGCGATGCGCGCGAAGCTCAGCTGGGCCTTCACCGCGTCGATGGCGGCGCGGTCGGCGGCCACCACGGCCTGCTGGCCTTCCACATTGGCCTGGGATGTGTCAACCGCGCCCTGCGAGATGAAGTTCTTGGCCAGCAGGTCCTGGCTGCGCGCCAGTTGGCGGCGGGCGTCGGCCAGGGTGGCGTCGTCCTTGAGCAACTGCGCTTCGGCTTTTTTCAGGTTGGCAGCGTCCACCCGGGCGTCCAGGGTGAACAGCGGCGCGCCGCGCTCGACGAACTGCCCTTCCTTGACATGCACGGCCAGCACCTGGGCGCTGATCTGCGGTTTGACGTCGATGCTGCTGAGCGCGGTCACGGTGCCACTGGCTTCGAGTGCGATGGTGAAGTCGCGCACCTGGGCGCGCACCAGGCTGACGCTGACCGGCGGCATCGGTGCCGCCGAGGCGGGCGCGGTGGCCACCCCGGCCCCCGACGCCGCCGGCACGCCGGAGGCAGCCGCACCAGGGGCCACCGGCACGGCATCGCGGGGGCCGCAACCGGCCAGCAGCAGGGCCGTCAGCCAGCCCAGGAGCGGGCCGCGCAGGCGTGGGGTTCTCAAGGCTTGCAATGCAAGCAGGTTGGGGCCGTTCACTGCGGTCTCCTGTCGGATCGGTGCGGGGCCGGCCAGTGGCAGCACCCGACTGCGCCGCCGCTTGCTCACTTGAACGAGTCGACGAAGTTGAACGAGCCGGCCAAGGGTGTTCAGTTCAGGATAACAAAGGCGTTTTGCTGCCTTGTGTACCTGGACGACCGCCCGAAACTGCGTCCGGCTTCGGGCGGTGCCGCCGGGGCCTCAGGCTGACGCGATCCAGCCTTCCAGCGGGTCGACATCGGGCGGCAGGCCCCAGCCCGGCTGCTGCGTGGCCCAGGCCGCCTGCACCAGGCACAGCACGGCGTCCAGCGCGTCGCCGCTGGCGTCGTGTGCCAGGGCATCGCGCTGGGCGGCGCTGAGCTTGAGTCGCAGGCCCAGCCGGGTGCGGCCCTGCTCCAGCGCCTCGACGATGTCCTTGCGGGCGATCAGGCGCTCGGGCGTGTGCTTGGCCGGGTCGTCGCTCTTGTACGAGCGCTTGTTGATCAGCTCACGCGCCAACAGGCCGGGGTAGGCCTCCAGCGCGGTGCGGTCGGCAAGGCCGGCTGCGCGCTGGTGGGCCGGCAGGTGCACGCCGGCCGCACGCAACAGCGGCACGCCGGCATGCAGCATGTTGGCCACCGGCGGGTTCACCCACTTCATCGACGGGCTGGAGCCGGCCGGTCCATCGCAGGCGCGGTGGGCAAACTTGCCGCCAACGGGGCGGGCATCGCAAAAGGCGGCAAAGGTGTTGCGGATGGCCGGCCGGTCTAGCGTGGCGTAGTGGTCCATGCAGGCGGCCCAGGCGGTGGGCCAGCCCAGCGTCTGCACCAGTTCACGCGGCAGGCCGAAGGGCAGGTCGAAGCCGCCCACCCAGGGGCCCGGCTGGGCCAGCCAGTGGCCGAAGGCGGGCAGGGTGTCGAAATGCAGGGCGCCTTGCAGCTGCAGCACGGCACCACGCAGCAGCCCCTGCGCCAGTGTGATGGGCTTGCGCCGGGTGGGGCGCGACGAGAAGTCGACGCCGATCAGCATCGGCACGACAGAGGCGGGGTTCATCGGCGGCATTGTCGGGCGCCGCTGCGTGCCAGCCCGCTCTGCACTACGATGCGGCCGCCCATGCCCATGCCCATGCCCATGCCCGGACCCACCCCCAATCATCGCCACTCGGCACTGCGCCGCCGCTGGTGGTGGCTGGCCGTTCCCGTGGTCTTGAGCGTGGTGCTGGCCGTGGCCTGGCAACTGGCCCTGCAGCGCCTGAAACAGGCCGTGCAGCAGGCGCTGGGGCCCACCAGCCAGGTGCAACGTGTCGACATCGGCCTGGCCGGCGTCGTGGTTGAAGGCCTGCGGTTGCCGGGCCAACGCGGCCGCTGGCCGACCGACGACGAACTGCGCGCCGACCGCGTTACCGTGGTGCCCGACTGGCGCAGCCTGTGGGGCGCCGCGCGTGGGGGTGCCTTGCAGGTGCACTCGGTGACGGTGCACGGTGGCTACGTCGCCCTGCTGCGCGGCCGCGATGGCCGCCTGCAGGTGTTGCCATCGGTGTTGTCAGCAGTGCAGCCACCAATGCAGCCGCCGGTGCAGCCACCAGTGCAGCCACCAGTGCAGCCATCGGCACCGCGGCCTGGCAATAGCGGGGCCGCTGCAGGCACCAACGCGGCACCGGCACCGGCACCGGCAGCGGCAGCGGCAGCGGCAGCGGCAGCGGCGGTCGTGATCGGCCAATTGCGGCTGGAGCAGGCCGTGGTGGAGTTGTACGACGCCACCGTGCGCCAGCCCGCGCACCGGCTGCGGCTCGAAGGGCTGAACGCACGGGTCGGGCCGCTGGCCCTTGCGCAGGCGCAGG
>JANOAQ010000255.1:0-7293 GCA_031411195.1 Burkholderiaceae bacterium
CGGCGCCAAAGCGCGCTGCTCGGTGAACAGATCCCGAATATGCAGCGGCGATTCGATCAGGCGTGCATCACGCGGCCCCAGGTCGATCCAGCGCACCCGGTCGGTGGCAGCGCTGGCCTCGAAGGCATGCACCAATTGGGCGATGCGTCGCCCGCGCTCGACCAAGCGCGTGAAGTCGGGCGCTGCGGCCTCCACCCCCAGCGCAGCGTCTCGCGCGGCATCGGCGGCTGCGGCCAGGCCTTGCAGGGCTTGGGTGAAGTCGTCACTGTGGGCGCGCTCGTCCCAGCCCAGCTTGAGGATGCCTTTCACATCGCGCAGCGGGCCGGCACAAGCCAGGCGCAATTCACGCGCGGCGCGGTCCAGTCCGCCGGCCACCACGGTCCAATCTGCCAGCCCGCGGGCATGGGTCAGCCCAGCGGCCAACAGATCACGTCCGAAGTCGATGATCTGGTTGGTCGACAGCATCGTGCCCAGGAACTGAAGACCGGTTTCGACCAACTGGTGGGCCTCGTCGAAGACGGCCACGTCCACCGTCGGCAGCAGCTCGGCCACACCGCTGTCGCGCAGCGACAGGTCGGCAAAAAACAGATGATGGTTGACCACCACCAGATCAGCGGCCATGGCCTCGCGCCGGGCCTTGACGACATGGCAATCGCGGTACTGCGGGCACTCCTGGCCCAGGCAGTTGTCGCGGGTGGATGTGACCAGCGGGATGACCGGGCTGCGGTCGTCCAGACCGTCGATCTCGGCCAGATCTCCGGTGCTGGTACCGCTGGCCCAGGTTTCGATGCGGGCCAGGGCACGCACGGCAAACCGGTCGGGCAAGGTGCCGGTCTCACGCGCCTGCTGCATGCGGTGGATGCACAGGTAGCTGCTGCGGCCTTTCAACAAGGCGACGCGCACGGGCAGCCGAAGCGCCTGGCGCAGGCGTGGCAAGTCACGCAGGAAGAGCTGGTCCTGCAAGCTCTTGGTGGCAGTGGACACCAGGGCGCGCCGGCCCGACAGCAACAGCGGCACCAGGTACGCAAAGGTCTTGCCCACGCCGGTGCCGGCTTCGGCCACCAGGGTGGACCGCTCGTCCACCGCCCGGGCCACGGCCTCGGCCAGTTGTTGTTGTACATCGCGCTCGACAAAGCCCGGGTCGGCCTGGGCCAGGGCACCGTGGGGGCTCAAGGCATGGCGGGTCGCGCTGGTCAGGCCTTCGGCCGCGCCCGGATCGGCCGGGTCGCCGGCATCGGCGTCTGCCGGGACCATCAGGCGGGTTCCGGCGGGTCGATCTCCGCTTCCAGCCGGGCAATGCGGTCACGCAGCATCAAGCGCCGCTTCTTGAGCCGGCGCAGCGTGAGGTCGTCCACAGGGGCTTGCGCCACCGCGCGGTCGATCAGGTTGTCCAGATCGGCGTGCTCCATGCGCAGCTCGATGAGCTGGCGCGGGGGCGAGCGCAGGTTGAAGTCGCTGTGCAGATCGGTGTCCATTCAGCACCTGAGTTTATAGTGCGACGCCATGAGCGCCGAGCCGTCCCTTGCCCCCCAAGCCTACCGGCTGCTGGCCGCTACCGGCCTGCACATGGGCGACCGCCCGTACCAGCAGGATCAGGTGCAGATCCTGCGCCATGCGCGGGCGAAAGACTGCCTGCTGGCGGTATTGGCCGACGGCATGGGTGGCAAGAGCGGGGGCCGCAAGGCCGCCGACCAGGTGGTGCTAACTGCACGCCAGCTGTTCGACCGGTTTGTGCCCGCCAAGGCCGATGCGGCCGACCTGCTGCGCCAGCTGGTGATGGAATCGCACCTGATGATCAAGCTCACCGCCATCACGGCCGAGGAAGAGCCGCACAGCACGCTGGCGGCCTTTCTGCTGGGGCCGGGGTTGCGTTGCGACATCGTGCACGCCGGTGACTCACGGGTCTACCACTTTCGTGGTGCCGAGATGCTCAGCCGCACGATCGACAACTCGTATGTGCAGCGTCTGGTCGACGAGGGCAAGATCACCGAAGAACAGGCGGGCAGCCACCCCCAAGGCAACCTGCTCACGGGCTGCCTGGGCACCGAGGCCGACCCGCCTATCACCCTGTCGCGCATCGACGCGCTGCAGCCCGGAGACACCCTGCTGTGCTGCAGCGATGGCCTTTGGCATTACTTCACCCCGCGCGAGCTGGGCATGTATGTCAATACCTTCGCCCCGCGTGAGGCCGGCGAGATGATGGTGACGCGGGCGCGCCAGCGCGCCAATGGCCACGGCGACAACCTGTCGCTGGCACTACTGCGGGTAGAGGCCTTGCCCTGACTATCCGGGTTGGGGTGCGCAGCCCGCCCGGGTGGCCGCCATCGACCGATTCAACGAGACGCCGCGCTGGCCGGCGCCGACAAGGGCAAGGCCGCTGCAGGTTTGTGCTGCGCATCATGGCGCGCGTTGCGCTCATCCACCGCGCGCTGGTGCTCCCTTGCCGCCGCTTGCCGATTTGCAAAGGAGATGCGCCTGCGCTGCGCCTGGGCATCGGCGCTTGCAGAGGCGGCTGCACTGGAGGGAGCCGGGTGGCTTGGGCGGCGCGGTGGCACTGCGGCTGACGCAGCGGCCCGCGCCGGCGGCAGTGCTTGGGCGTCACGTTCGTCGGCACCGGCGGCACGGGTCTCGATGTCGCGCTGGCGCTCGGCCGCGCGCGAGCGCCGCCGGGCTTCGTCCAGCACCACCTGCTGGCGCTGCAACCGGTCAAGGGCCTGACGGCGTTCGGCGCGGGCGGAGTCCAGGCATTCAGTGACCACAAAGCGCCGTTCACAGGCGGCGCGGGCGCTGTCGAAACCGGCCTGCACCGCCCGCCTTTCGGCCGCGATCCGGCTGCGCTCGGCCGCATCGTCAACCGAGGCGGTCTGGCCCCAGGCGGGCGCGGCCGGGGCCACCAGCAACACCAGCAACACCAGCAACATGGAGGCGCGCCAGCCTTTGCCCATCAATCGGTCAGGATGATTCATGTAATGCGGGTATCCACCATGCGCCGCTCAAGCGCCAGGTACTCTGCCGACCGCATCTCCTGAAGGCGCGAGACGGTGCGCACAAACTCATGCGACAGCGGGCCTTCGGTGTACAGCTGCTCGGCCGGCACCGCGGCCGAGATCACCAGCTTGACTCGCCGGTCGTAGAGCACGTCCACCAACAGCGTGAATCGGCGCGCCTCGCTGGCCATGCGTGGAGGCATCTCGGGCACATTGGCCAGGATGACGGTGTGGAACTGTTGCGCGAGTTCGAGGTAGTCGTTCTGCGAGCGCGGGCCGCCGCACAGGGTGCGGAAGTCGAACCACACCACGCCGCCAGCACGCCGCAGCGAGCGCAATTCACGGTGCTCGATGTGCAGCACCGGGTCTTCGTCACGGGCTTCGGCCAGGCCGTTGAAGGTGGCCGCCAGCGCGGCATCGGCGGCCGGGCCCAGAGGCGTGTGAAAGAGTTCGGCCTGCTCCAGTGTGCGCTGGCGGTAGTCGGTGCCGTTGTCGACGTTGATCACCTCGAGTTGGCGCTTGAGCAGTTCGATGGCCGGCAGGATGCGGTCGCGGTGCAGCCCGTTGGGGTAGAGCTGATCAGGGTGAAAGTTGCTGGTGGTGACGATGGATACGCGGTTGGCAAACAGCGCATCGAGCAACCGGTGCAGGATCATCGCGTCGGTCACGTCGGCCACGTGAAATTCATCGAAGCAGATCAGCCTGAAGCGCCGTGCGATGCGCTTGCCCAACTCATCGAGCGGGTTGACGGTGCCCTTCAGTTCTTGCAACTCGCGGTGCACCTCGCGCATGAACTCATGAAAGTGCAGCCGCGTCTTGCGCTGCAGCGGAACGGCCTGGAAGAAACAATCCATCAGGAAGCTTTTGCCGCGCCCCACCCCACCGTGCATGTACACACCACGCGGGATAGGCGGGCGCACCAGCGCACGGGTGAGTGCATTGCCACGCCGGGCCTTGTAGGCGGCCCATTCGTCCTGGCAGCGCTGCAGGGAAGCCACGGCGCGCAACTGAGCCGGGTCGGCGGTATACCCGCGTTCGGCCAGGGTCTGCTGGTACAGATCGGTGACGGAGGTCATGCCCGCTCAATGAAAAAAGGGCAGCTTACGCGGCCCCTTGTTGGCGCAAAGTCTCAACCGTGACGGGTCAGAAATTCAGCGTGCGCTTGTCGACGGCCAGAGCCGCTTCCTTGGTGGCTTCGCTCAAGCTGGGGTGGGCATGGCAGATGCGTGCGATGTCTTCGGCCGAGGCCTTGAACTCCATCGCCACCACAGCCTCGGCGATCAATTCGCTGGCCATCGGGCCGACGATGTGCACGCCCAGGATCTCGTCGGTCTTGGCATCGGCCAGGAACTTGACGAAGCCGGTGGTATCGCCCAGCGCACGGGCGCGGCCATTGGCCAGGAAGGGAAACTGCCCCGCCTTGTAGGCCACGCCCTCGGCCTTGAGCTGCTGCTCGGTGCGGCCCACCCAGGCGATCTCGGGCGAGGTGTAGATCACCCAGGGGATGGTGTTGAAGTTGACATGCCCATGCTGGCCGGCAATGCGCTCGGCCACGGCCACGCCTTCTTCCTCGGCCTTGTGCGCCAGCATCGGGCCTCGCACCACATCGCCCACGGCCCACACATTGGGCAGGTTGGTCTTGCAATCGCTGTCCACCACGATGGCGCCGCGCTCGTCGAGCTTCAGGCCAACGACATCGGGGTTCAGGCCGGTGGTATTGGCCACGCGGCCGATCGACACGATCAGGCGTTCGATGTCCAGCTTCACCTCGGCACCCTTGGCGTCGGCGTAGCTGACCACCACGCCCTTCTTGCCCACCTTGACGTCGGAGATCTTGACCCCGAACTGGAACTTCAGGCCCTGCTTGGTGAAGGCCTTGAGCGCCTCCTTGGCCACACCTTCGTCGGCCGCCGTCAGAAAGCCCGGCATGGCTTCGAGGATGGTCACTTCAGCGCCCAGGCGGCGCCAGACCGACCCCATCTCCAGGCCGATGACGCCTGAGCCGATGACGCCCAGAGTCTTGGGCACGGCGCCCAGGCGCAAGGCACCGTCGTTGGACAGCACGCGGTCTTCATCGAAGGCCGCACCTGGCAGCGCGCGTGCGCTGGAGCCGGTGGCCACCACGATGTGCTTGCCGGTCAGCGACTCGTTGGCCGTGCCCGTGACCGCGATCTCGTAGCCGCCTTCGGCGGCCTTCACGAAGGCGCCCCGGCCGTGGAAGAACGTCACCTTGTTCTTCTTGAGCAGGTAGAGGATGCCGTCGTTGTTCTGCTTGACCACCGCATCCTTGCGACCGACCATCTTGGCCACGTCGATGCTCAGGTTGCTCAGGCCGATGCCATGGTCGGCAAAGTGGTGACCGGCATGGTCGAAGTGCTCGCTGCTCTGCAACAGCGCCTTGCTCGGGATGCAGCCCACGTTGGTGCAGGTGCCGCCGGGTGCGGGTCCGCCCTGGTTGTTTTTCCACTCGTCGATGCAAGCGACGTTGAAGCCGAGTTGCGCGGCGCGGATGGCGGCAATGTAGCCGCCAGGGCCGCCACCGATGACGATGACGTCGAATGCTTTGGACAAGGTGTTTTCGAGGTTGGTGGGTCTAGCGCAGCGTCTATTCAGCGGGCACGAAGATCCACAGCAGGATGTAGAGCAGGCCGCCGGCGCCGCCGAACAGGAACAGCACGGTCAGGATCAAGCGCCAGGCCCAGCTGTCGATGCCGGTCAGCCGGGCCAAGCCGCCGCAGACGCCGCCGATCCACTTGTCGGTGGCCGAGCGGCAAAAGCTGTTGATCACCGACGCGGCTGGCGCTTGGCCGGCCAGATGCGGTAGCGGCCCGTCGAGCAGCCGCTGCTTCGCGCGCTGGAACTCCGCGTCCGACAACACCCCGCGGCTACGCAAGTCATCGAGTTGGTGCAGTTCTTGAGCGAGCGACATGGCGGTGCCCTTTCAGGCCAATAGCGAAGATCAGATGTCGAACAACAGACGGGCCGGGTCTTCCAGCGCATCCTTCATCGTCACCAGGCCGAGCACGGCTTCGCGGCCGTCGATGATGCGGTGGTCGTAGCTCATCGCCAGGTAGTTGATGGGGCGCACCACCACCTGGCCGTTTTCCACCACCGCGCGGTCCTTGGTCGCGTGCACGCCCAGGATGGCCGATTGCGGCGGGTTGATGATGGGCGTGGACAGCATCGAGCCAAAGGTGCCGCCGTTGCTGATGGAAAAGGTGCCGCCGGTCAGCTCTTCAATGCCCAGCTTGCCGTCCTTGGCCTTCTGGCCGTATTCAGCGATCTTCTTCTCGATGTCGGCAAAGCTCATCTGGTCAGCGTTGCGCAACACCGGCACCACCAGGCCACGCGGGCTGCCCACGGCAATGCCGATGTCGAAGAAGCCGTGGTAGACGATGTCGTTGCCGTCGACTGAGGCGTTGAGGATCGGGTACTTCTTGAGCGCGTGCACCGCGGCCTTGACGAAGAAACTCATGAAACCCAGCTTGACGCCGTGTTCCTTCTCAAACTTCTCCTGGAACTTCTTGCGCATCTCCATGACCGGGGCCATGTTGATTTCGTTGAAGGTGGTCAGGATGGCGTTGGTCGACTGCGACTGCAGCAAACGCTCGGCCACGCGGGCACGCAGGCGGGTCATGGGCACACGCTCTTGGGGGCGGTCACCCAGGTCGGGCGCCACCACCGGCACCTGCGGCAGCACCTTGGCGGGCGCGCCCGTGGGGATGGCCACGGGTGCGGCCACGGCGGCTGGCTTGGGTGCGGCCACTGCCGACAAGACGTCGCCCTTGGTCACGCGACCGTCTTTGCCGGTGCCGGCCACAGAGCCCGAGGCCAGGTTGTTGTCCGCCATGAGCTTGGCGGCGGCGGGCATGGCCACACCGGCTTTGCTGGTGGATGCGACGCTAGCAGCAGCGGCAGGCGCTGGAGCGGCAGTGGGCGTTGCTGCGGCGGCGGGTGCGGGAGCGCCAGCCACCGCGGCCGTGTCGATGCGCGCGATCAACTGTTCGGCCGCCACGGTGGCGCCATCGCCCTGCAGCAATTCCACCAGCACACCGGCTGAAGGTGCCGGCACTTCGAGCACGACCTTGTCGGTTTCGATCTCGATCAGGATCTCGTCCATCTCCACGGCGTCGCCGGGCTTCTTCTTCCACTGCAGCAGCGTGGCCTCGGCCACCGATTCCGACAGTTGCGGAACCTTGACTTCTACGATAGCCATGATGTGTTCTTCGATGTGAGGTGATGCCCCAAGTGGCCGCCGCGGATCCGGCTGTAGCCGGTCCGCCAGCGGCGCCCCCTTGAGGGGGAG
>JANOAQ010000256.1:0-25302 GCA_031411195.1 Burkholderiaceae bacterium
CTGGCATAGACCAGGTAGTCGATGATGGACGAGGCATCGGTCCACATGCGAAACAGGTAGTTGCACTTGAAGAAGCTGTTGTGGCCATAGGCCGCGTGCGCAATCACCAGGGCCTGCATGGGCATGGTGTTCTCCTCCATCAGGTAGCTGATGCAGGGGTTGCTGTTGATCACGATCTCGTAGGCCAGGCCCATGTGGCCACGCTTGTAGTTCTTCTCGGTGCTGATGAACTCCTTGCCATAGCTCCAGTGGCGGTAGTTCACCGGCATGCCCACGCTGGCGTAAGCGTCCATCATCTGCTCGGCGGTGATGATCTCCAGCTGGTTGGGGTAGGTGTCCAGGCCGTAACGCTGCGCCGTGTGGCGGATCACCTCGTGGTACTCGTTGATCAGCTCGAAGGTCCAGTCGCTGGGCGCGGCCAGGCGGTAGGCGGTTTTGTCCAGCGGCAAGGGGCCACGCAGCGGACGTGCCGGTGCATCGCACAGCGCAAGCGGACGCCCTGGATCCGGCTGCGCCGGGCCAGCGGCGTCGCCCCCTTGAGGGGGAGCGCTGGAGGCGCTACAGGGGTGTGTCATTGCTTGCTTTCTTTCTTGAACAGGTCGCGGAAGACGGGATAGATCTGTGAAGCCTCCACCGCCTTGCGCATCGCAAAGTGCCGGCAGCGCTCGGTCAGGTGGGTGTATTCCTCCCACAGGTTCTGCTCTTCTTCGGCCACTTGCACATAAGCGAAGTAGCGGCACAGCGGCAACAGCTTCTCGGCCAGCAGCTCGCGGCAGCGGCCGCTGTCGTGGTGCCAGTTGTCGCCGTCGCTGGCCTGGGCGCCGTAGATGTTCCATTCGCTGGGGCTGTAGCGGGCCTTGATGATCTCTTCCATCAGCACCAGCGCGCTGCTCACCACGGTGCCTCCGGTCTCGCGGGCGTGGAAGAAGTTTTCTTCGTCCACCTCCTGCGCCTGGGTGTGGTGGCGGATGAAGACGATGTCGATCTTTTCGTAGTGCCGCGTCAGGAACAGGTAGAGCAGGATGAAGAAGCGCTTGCTCAGCTCTTTGCGGCCTTCGTCCATCGAGCCCGACACGTCCATCAGGCAGAACATCACCGCCTTGCTGGTGGGCACCGGCGTCTTGACCCGGCTGCGGTAGCGCAGGTCGATCGGGTCGAGGTAGGGGATGCGGCCCAGGCGTCCGCGCAGCGCCTCGATCTTTTCTTGCAGCGCCGGGATGGCCCGTGTGGCCGTGACGTCACCGGCGCTTGATGCGGCCTTCAGGATGGCCAGCTCGGCTTCGGCATCGGCCAGTTCGCGGCGCGAGCCCGAGCCGATGGCCAGGCGCCGCCCGATGGCACCGCGCAGGCTGCGCACCACATGCAGGTTGTTGGGCGTGCCGTCGCTGCTGTAGCCGGCGCGGTGGCTTTTCCACTCGGGCGTTTCGGCCAGCTGCGTGCGTTCGAGGTTGGGCAGGGCCAGGTCCTCGAAGAAGACCTGCATGAACTCTTCCTTGCTCAGCGCAAAGGTGAAGTCGTCTTCGCCCTCGCCCTGATCGCTGGCGTCGCCCTTGCCGCTGCCCTGACCACCCCCGCCTTTCGGGCGCTTGATGCGGTCGCCGCGCACGTACTCCTGGTTGCCGGGGTGCACCACGTCGCGCACACCGCCCTGGCCGTGGTGGAACACCGGCTCGGACAAGTCCTTCTTCGGAATGCGCACCTCTTCACCGCGCTCCAGGTCGCGGATGCCGCGCCCGTCGACCGCACGTCGCACCGCTTCGGTGATCTTGTCCTTGTAGCGCCGCATGAAGCGCTCGCGGTTGCCGATGGACTTGTTCTTGCCCGCCAGCCTTCTGTCGATGATTTGCTGAAGCATGTCAAAGCCCCCCCCCGATGCGGGGCGCGCCCGCCTCCCCCCCAGGGGGGCGTCGCCAGCGGCCTGGCACAGCCAGTTCCACGGCGCCTGCTTGGATAGTCCGTGTCATCTTTTCGACCGGCTTGGTCAGCTGGATTTGCGGACGCGCAAGTACCACTCGCACAGCAAGCGCACCTGCTTGGGCGTGTAGCCTTTGGCCACCATGCGGTCGACGAAGTCTTCGTGCTTCTTGGCCTCGTCGGCGCTGGCCTTGGCGTTGAAGCTGATCACGGGCAGCAGCTCTTCGGTGTTGCTGAACATCTTTTTCTCGATCACCGAACGCAGCTTTTCGTAGCTGGTCCACACCGGGTTGTTGCCCTGGTTGTTGGCCCGCGCGCGCAGCACGAAGTTGACGATCTCGTTGCGGAAGTCCTTCGGGTTGGCGATGCCGGCGGGCTTCTCAATCTTCTCCAGCTCGCCGTTCAGGCTGGCGCGGTCGAACACCTCGCCGGTGTCGGTGTCGCGGTATTCCTGGTCCTGGATCCAGTAGTCCGCATAGGTCACGTAGCGGTCGAAGATGTTCTGGCCGTACTCGCTGTAGCTCTCCAGGTAAGCGGTCTGGATTTCCTTGCCGATGAACTCGGCGTACTTGGGCGCCAGTTGCTCCTTGATGAAGCCGGTGTACTTCTGCTCCAACTCGGCGGGGAACTGCTCACGCTCGATCTGTTGCTCCAGCACATACATCAGGTGCACCGGGTTGGCGGCCACCTCGGCTGAGTCGAAGTTGAAGACCTTGCTGAGGATCTTGTAGGCAAAGCGGGTGCTGATGCCGCTCATGCCTTCATCGACGCCGGCGTAGTCGCGGTATTCCTGGTAGCTCTTGGCGCGCGGGTCGGTGTCTTTCAGGTTTTCACCGTCGTAGACCTGCATCTTGCTGAACAGCGACGAGTTCTCGGGCTCCTTCAAGCGCGTCAAGATGGCGAACTGGCTCATCATCTTCAGCGTGCCGGGGGCGCACTTGGCCTGGCCCAGCGCGCTGCTGTTGACCAGCTTCTCGTAGATCTTCACCTCTTCGCTCACGCGCAGGCAGTAGGGCACCTTGACGATGTAGATGCGGTCGAGGAAAGCCTCGTTGTTCTTGTTGTTTCGGAAGGTCTTCCACTCGCTCTCGTTGCTGTGGGCCAGCACGATGCCGTCGAACGGGATCGCGCCGAATCCTTCGGTGCCCTTGAAGTTGCCTTCCTGGGTGGCGGTGAGCAAGGGGTGCAGCACCTTGATGGGCGCCTTGAACATCTCGACGAATTCGAGCAGGCCCTGGTTGGCCAGGCACAGGCCGCCCGAGAAGCTGTAGGCGTCGGGGTCGTCCTGCGAATAGGTTTCGAGCTTGCGGATGTCGACCTTGCCGACCAGGCTGCTGATGTCCTGGTTGTTCTCGTCGCCCGGCTCGGTCTTGCTGATGCCGACCTGTTTCAACACGCTGGGGTGGCGCTTGACTACCTTGAACCGGCGGATGTCGCCGCCGTACTCTTCCAGCCGCTTGACCGCCCAGGGCGAGAGGATGCGGCTGAGGTGGCGGCGCGGGATGCCGTATTCCTGCTCCAGGATGGGGCCGTCTTCGATCGGGTCGAACAGGCCCAGCGGGGACTCGTTCACCGGCGAGCCCTTGATCGCGTAGAACGGCACCTCCTGCATCAGGGCCTTCAGCCGCTCGGCGATGCTGCTCTTGCCGCCGCCCACCGGGCCCAGCAGGTAGAGGATCTGCTTCTTCTCTTCAAGGCCTTGCGCGGCATGGCGGAAGTAGCTCACCACCTGCTCGATGGCGTCCTCCATGCCGTAAAACTCGGCAAAGGCCGGGTAGCGCTTGATCACCTTGTTGGCAAACAGGCGCGACAGGCGCTGGTCGTTGCGGGTGTCCACCATCTGCGGCTCGCCGATGGCGCGCAACATGCGCTCGGCGGCGGTCGAATACGCGATGGGGTTGCGCTTGCACTCGGCGAGGTAGTCTTCAAGCGACATTTCCTCTTCACGCGTGCGCTCGTAGCGCGCGGCAAAACTGCTGATGACGTCCATGGGGCCTCCTGGCTGGGACACAGCACCGATGCGGGGAGATGCCCCATCGGTGGCGGGGAAGATCTGATGGAGTCCCGGCTTCACGGGCCCGGGCGCCATCAGAGCTTTCCGGTCAGGCAACGTCACGAATGCAATCTATGGCCTGCAGCTTGCGCCATCTGTTCGGGCGGTGATGGCTTGAATCGCACCTTGAATCCACTGCTTCTTTCAAAGCCTCCAGCAAGGGCCGCGCCAGCCTCGAAACGTAGAACCCACTCCCCTACAACGTGGGTTGGCCACCACCCGCTGACACCATAGGCCAGCGCTTTCCCAGGTTGCAGCCAGGCAGGTAGCGCGTGTATCGCTGCGGCAGCTCACCGTGCGCGGGCCGCGCCGCGCTGGTGCAGGGCCTGGCTGCGCTTGGTGCGCCAGGTGGTTGGCGTCACGCCGTGGTGCTGGCTGAAGGCGCGGCTGAAGTAACTTTGGCTGGCAAAGCCACAGGCCCAGGCGACCTGCTTGGCGGCCATGGGCGTGTCTTGCAGCAGTTGCGCTGCGCGCACCAGGCGCAGGCGGTTGATGTAGGCCACCAGACGCTCACCCGTGTGGCGTGCAAACACATGCGACAGGTGATCGGCGGTGCAACCCGATTGCCCGGCCAGGCTGCGTACGCAGAGGCCCTGGTCGCCCAGCTGGTTTTGCACCAGCACACGCAGGCGCGCCACCAAGGGCGGCTCGGCCATGGCCTGGGCGGGGGGGTCGAGCAGCGCGCGCAAGGTGCCGGCCAAAGCGGCGCACACCAGGGCACGCGCCTGCGCTCCCCGCCAGGGCGCTGCGGCGGCGAGTCTGTCAGCCTCGTGCAGACCCGCTGCATCGGTCAGCCAACCGTGGATGCGGCGCCCTTGCGGGTGGGCCAGGGCCACCAGGTGCTGGATGCCGGGCTGGCCGGGCGCCACCTGCTGCGCCAGGTGACAGGCCAGGCGATCACCATCGGCCTGCAACACCAGGTTGGCAAACGGCGCACCACCGGGGTCATCGGCCACGCGCTCGGCATGCAGCAAGCGCGGGGGAAGCAGCAAGACCTGGCCTGGCAACAAGCGCTGGTGGTGCCCTGGAAATTGAAAGTCGGTGTGGCCTGCCAGTTGTACAAACAGCTCGGGCACCAGGTGGAAGTGACCGGCCGCGGGTTGATCCAGATCGCCCGCCGGCCCCAACTCCACGGACCATTCACCCTTGGCCAGATTCTGAACCGCCTGCTCAAGTGCCTGCTGCAGCCGAGCCTGGGCGGCACCGGCATCGCTGGCCATAGGCCCGGGCGGACCCAGTGGTGGTGGTGGCATTAGAGGCAAGTAACGATCCCGGTTTTTTGACAATCTTCGCAGCTTTGTGAAAGCACAGTCGCTTGGCGTGGTGCCCACCGCCCGCTTAGGCTGTGGGCCTGCGAGCGCGGCGGTGCCCGAGCCGTGCACACCCTTTTTGAAAGCACTTCACCGTGACACCCACCCTGCTCAAGGTCATCGTCTGGAACGAGTTCCAGCACGAACGTGAAAACGACGCCGTGCGCGCCATCTACCCCCAAGGCATCCACACCACCATTGCGCAGGGCCTGGCGGCCAGGCCTTCACTGGCGCGCGGCGCCTTGCCCTTGCAGATCGGCACCGCCACGCTGGACGAGTCCGAGCACGGCCTGAGCGAAGCCCGCCTGGCCCAGACCGATGTGCTGCTGTGGTGGGGCCACAAGGCGCACGCCGAAGTCAGCGACGCGGTGGTCGAGCGGGTGCAGCGCCGCGTGCTTGAAGGCATGGGTCTGATCGTGCTGCATTCGGGCCATTTCTCGAAGATCTTCCGGCGCTTGATGGGCACCAATTGCTCGCTGAAGTGGCGCGAGGCCGACGAGAAAGAGCGGTTGTGGGTCGTCGAGCCCGGCCACCCGATCGCCGCCGGCCTGGGCGAGTACTTCGAGCTGCCCAATGAAGAGATGTACGGCGAGCGCTTCGACATCCCCGCCCCTGACGAGCTGGTCTTCATGAGCTGGTTCGAGGGCGGCGAAGTCTTCCGCTCGGGTTGCTGCTGGCAGCGCGGGCATGGCCGGGTCTTCTACTTTCGCCCCGGCCACGAGGCCTACCCCACCTACCACGATGCCAACGTGCAGCAGGTGCTGTCAAACGCCGTGCAATGGGCCGCGCCCCGGGTGCAGAAGGTGGACGACTGCCCCATGCGAGCGCCGCTTGAGACGCTCAGCCCGAAGTCGGTGGGCTTCGGCAAGGTGGGCATCGCGCAGACCAAGGCAGACATTCAATGAACGGCGACTACGTGGTTCAAGGTCCGGCCGACGCGGCACCGGCTTTCAGCGGCCGGCGCCTGCGCGTGGGCATCATCGGCCTGGGCATCGGCCGCATGCACATCGACGGCTGGCGCCAGCACCCGCACGTGGACGTGGTGGCCATTGCCGACAGCGACGCAGCGCGCCTGGCCCAGGTGGGCAGCAGTCTGGGCATTGCCGCGCGCTACACCGACGCGCTGGCCATGCTGGCAAGCGAGCAGCTGGACGTGGTGAGCGTGTGCGTGCCCAACAAGTTTCACCTGCCGCTGACGCTGGCCGCCTTGCTGGCCGGCTGCCATGTGCTGTGCGAAAAGCCGATGGCCTTGTCGGCCGCCGAAGGCCGGCAGATGCTGGATGCCGCCCGCGCGGCGGGCAAGCGGCTGATGATCAATTTTTCGTACCGCTTTTCGGCGCAATCGCGCGCGCTGAAGGCGCAGGTGGATGCCGGCTTCTTCGGCGATTTCTACTTTGGCCGAACCGTGTGGCACCGCCGGCGCGGCATGCCGGGCTTTGGCGGCTGGTTCGGCCAGAAGGCCCTGGCCGGCGGCGGCCCGCTGATCGACCTGGGCGTGCACCGGCTGGATCTGGCCTTGTGGCTGATGGGCTACCCCCAACCCACCTGGGTGATGGGCAGCACCTACGACCCGATCGCGCGCGCGGCGGCGGCGGCATCGGGCAAGGCCTTCGATGTGGAGGACCTGGCCGCCGCCTTCATCCGCTTCGACAACGGCGCCACGCTGGTGCTGGAGGCCAGCTGGGCGGCGAACATCCGCGAGGCCGAGTTGATGGAAACGCGCCTGCTCGGCACCCAGGCCGGGCTGCTGCAACACAACCTGGGCGAGGGCTACGACTTCGACGCCCACCTGTTCTACGAGCAAGGCGGCGCGCAATACGACCTGCGCCTGCACCCCACTGGCGCGGTGGGCCTGTCGGCCATGCACGACTACGCGCAGGCCATCCTGGCCGACACGCCGCATCCGGCGCCGGGTGAAGAAGGGCTGGTCGTGATGGAGATCCTGGACGCGGTCTACGAAAGCGCCAGGACGGGTGCGCCGGTGCAAATCCGGTGCGGTTGAATTCAAAACCGCAAAGCACCACTGTCGTGTCCGGGCCGAGGGCGCCGGGTGCGCGGCTGCCGCAGGTAAAGAAGGAGGCGTTGGCCGCAGGCCAAGGCCGGGTGACACGGAGGCAGCCGCGTACCCGGTGGCGTCGGCCTCGCACGATGCCCGTATTGCCTTAAAACTGCAAAACGGGCACAGAAGCCTCAACGATCCTTCACGCCCAGCTTGTCCAGCAAGCCGTTCAACTCGTCCAGCGAGCCGAAGCTGATCGCCACCTCGCCCTGGTCACCGCGCTTGGTACTGCGGTGGATGCGGATCTCGACCTGCGCGGTCAATGCGTCGGCCAGTTGTTCTTCCAGCCGCACGAGGTCGCGCGATTTGTCTTTTTTCACCCGCAGCAGCGGCGCCTGACGGCCCGATCCGGCAAAGTTGGCCTGCGCCTTGGCGACCAGCTTCTCGGCTTCGCGCACGCTCAGCTTCTTGCTGACGATCTCGGTGGCGCTGGCCACCTGGTCGCCGGCTTCCAGGCCCAGCAGCGCACGGGCATGGCCCATGTCCAGATCACCGGCCATCAGCATCTGCTGCACCGGGGCGGTGAGCTTGAGCAGGCGCAGCAGGTTGCTGGCCGCGCTGCGTGATCGGCCCACGGCCTGGGCCGCCTGCTCGTGCGTGAGCTGGAAATCATCCACCAGCCGTTGCAGGCCCTGGGCTTCTTCCAACGGGTTCAGGTCTTCGCGCTGGATGTTCTCGATCAGCGCCATCACCGCAGCGGCTTCGTCGGGCACTTCCTTGACGAGCACCGGCACCTCGTCCAGCCCGGCCAGCTTGGCCGCGCGGAAGCGCCGCTCGCCCGCGATGATTTCGTAGCCCTTGGCGCCCACCGGCCGCACCAGGATGGGCTGCATGATGCCCTGGCTCTTGATGCTTTCGGCCAGCTCGTAGAGCGAGCCCTCGTCCATGCGCGTTCGCGGCTGGTACTTGCCGGCCTGCAGTTGCGTGAGCTTGAGCGTGCTGGGGCGCGAGGCATCAACCGGTGCGGCATCGGCCACCCGGGGGCCGAGCAGCGCTTCGAGTCCGAGGCCGAGGCCCTTGGGTTTCTTGGTGACCATGGCGCGGATTGTCGGCGATCAGGACGCCTTGGGCATCAGGGCTTGAGCGCCTGCAGCAGCGCCAGGCCCTCGGGCCAATCGCCCAGGCCGCTGTCGCCATTGACGTGGCCGGCCGAGCCCAAGGTGACGATCTGACTGCCCCAGGCCGCCGCCATCTGCAGGCCGGCGCCGGCACCGCAGAATGGATCGTCGGAGCTCAGCACCGCCGTGCTGGCAAAAGGCAGGAGCTGGCGATGGATGGGTGCCCACGTCTGCGCCTGGGGCGGCAGGTCAGCCTGCGCCAGATCGGGCGGCGCCACCAGCAAAGCGCCCAACACCCGGTGGATGTGCCGTGAGTGGCCGGCCCAGGCTGCCACCAGATGGCAACCCAGGCTGTGGGCCGCCAGCACGGTGGGGCGATCATCGGCCAGCAGTGCTTCCTCCAGCCGCATCATCCAGTCGCCACGGCGCGGCCACCACCAATCGTCCTGCTGCACACGCTCGAAACCGTGCTGCTGCTCCCAGAGCGTTTGCCAGTGGCCGGGGCCGGAGTTCTGCCAGCCGGGCAGCAGCAAGATTCGAACAGCGGTCATGAGGATTGCCTTATCCTTGCGGGTTGACCCGCATTGTGAACAACCGGACCGCACCATGACCTCTCTGATCTATGTCGACGGGCAAGAAGGCACCACCGGCCTTCGCATCCACGAGATGCTGGCGCGCCGCAGCGATGTGGAAGTGCTGCGCATCGATGCCGACAAGCGCAAGGACACCGCCGAGCGCGCCCGTTTGTTGAACGCCGCTGACGTGGCCTTTCTTTGCCTGCCCGATGCGGCCGCACGCGAGGCCGTGGCCCTGGTCAGCAACCCCAACACCTGCGTGATCGACGCCAGCACGGCACACCGAATCACGCCCGGCTGGGCCTATGGCCTGCCCGAGGTGGCCCCCGGCCAGCGCGACGCCTTGCGCGCCACCAAACGCATTGCCAACCCAGGCTGCCATGCCACCGCCTTCATCCTGCTGGTGCGCCCCTTGGTCGATGCCGGCCTGCTGCCCGCTGATGCCGCCTTGAGCGCCACGTCCATCACCGGCTACTCGGGTGGCGGCAAGTCAATGATTGCCCAGTACGAGGCCGGCGGTGATGGCAAGCTGCTGTCGCCCCGCCCCTACGGCCTGACCCTGGGGCACAAGCACCTGCCCGAGATGATGGCCTACGGCAAGCTCACCAGCGCCCCGGTATTCATGCCGATGGTTTCTTGCTTTTACAAGGGCTTGGCGGTGAGCGTGCCCTTACATACCAGCCAGTTGAAGCCCGGCACCACCGGCGCCGATGTGCAGGCCGCGCTGGCTGCGCACTACGCGGGCGAGCGCTTCATCCGCGTGATGCCCCTGGGCGACCCGGCCCTGCTGGCAGCCGGTGGCTTCTTCGACGTGCAGGCCTGCAACGACACCAACGGGTGTGAGTTGTTCGTGTTTGCCAACGACCGCCAGGTGCTGCTGATGTCGCGCCTGGACAATCTGGGCAAAGGTGCCAGCGGCGCGGCGGTGCAGTCGATGAACGTGCACCTCGGTCTGGACGAAGCCTTGGGGCTCTGAGCGCTGGTTTCAGTGCACGCCGGGGTCCGGCGTGCGGTAGTGGTAGGCGTAGGCGTCGGCAAAGCCCAGGCGCCGGTAGATGGCCCGTGCGGGGTCGTTGTCGGCCTCTACCTGCAGATAGGCCACGCGAGCACCCGCTGCATGGGCCTGCGCCAGCAAATGCGTGCACAACTTGCCCGCCAGGCCCTGGCCACGCGCCTGCGGGTGGGTGAACACGTCGTACAAGCCCACCAGGTCAGCCTCTATCGCCGTCTGGCCACAGGCCAGCACCACACCGTCCTCAGGCCGGCGCAGGGCCCAACCCCGGTAAGGCACCGGCGAAGCAGCCAGGCGCTGGGCATGGGCTGTGCGTTGGTCGGGTGGTGAACCGCGCAGGGCGCCCACCGTTTGGGCATAGTCGGCGGGCGTCAGCAGTTCGAGGCGAAGGTCTGCTGGCAGCGGCTCGGCCTGCGATGGGCATTGGGGTGACACCATCACCCGGGTGTCGTCCAGACGATGCCAGCCCCGGGCGGCCAGTTCCCCGTCCAGGCCTGCGGGCAGGCTGAAGGGCGTCAGGCGCACCACCGCCGGCAACCCCGCTTCGGCAAACACCGCCTGGCACAGGGCAAGGCGTTCGTCCAGAGGCAAGCGTCCATCGGCCACTGCTTGCACGCAGCGGGCGCGCTTGGCCTTGCCGGGATTGAAGCGCAGCAGCCAGCCGTCCACCCAGCGCTGCTGCGGTGGGGCACTGGCATTGATGCCGGCGTCTTCAACCCGGGACAGCAGCGCTTCGGGCAGTTGCAAGGGGTTCATCACTTCGGTCATGACGCCGCTGTACCGATGGCCCGCAATCAGACCTTCAGGCCGCGAACTTCAGCGTGGCCACGCGCTGCACCAGTTCGTGGGCGAACTGCACATACGCTTGCGCACCTTTGGACGCCGCATCGAACACCACGCCGGGCTGGCCGTAGCTGGGCGCCTCGGCCAGGCGCACATTGCGTGGGATGACGGTGTTGAACACCTTCTCGCCGAAGTGGTCCTTCAACTGCTCACTGACCTGCTGCTGCAGGGTGATGCGCGGGTCGAACATCACCCGCAGCAGACCGATCACCTGCAAATCGCGGTTGAGGTTGGCGTGCACTTGCTTGATGGTGTTGACCAGATCCGACAGGCCCTCCAAGGCGAAGTATTCGCACTGCATGGGCACGATGACGCCATGCGCACTGCACAGGCCATTGAGCGTGAGCATGCTCAAGGAGGGCGGGCAATCGATCAGCACGAAGTCGTAGGTGCCGTCCGCGTCTTGGGCGGCTGCGGCCAGGGCGGCGCGCAGGCGCTCGTTACGGCGATCCAGACCCACCAGCTCCACCTCAGCGCCGGCCAGTTCACGGTTGGCACCCAGCACGTCGTAGCCCCCGGCTTCGGAGCGCTGGCGCGCTTCCACGATACCGGCCGATTCCAGCAGCACGTCGTAGACCGACAGCGCCATCGCGCGCTTGTCAACGCCCGAGCCCATGGTGGCATTGCCCTGAGGGTCCAGGTCCACCACCAGTACCCGCTGGCCGGTACGCGCCAGGCCAGCGGCCAAATTGACCGTGGTGGTCGTCTTGCCGACGCCGCCTTTCTGATTTGCGATGCAAAAGACTTTGGCCATGGCCTGATTATCGCCGCTGGCACCCGTGCGGCAGCATCAGCCGAGTCCGAGTTCAAGGATGCGTTGGGCGCATCCACACCAGGCAGCGCTGGGCGTCCAGCCCCGGCACCTGGAGTTGTTCCACGTGAAACACACGCACATCGGCCGGCAATGCAGCCTGCTCGTCCTGCGGCAAACGGCCCTTCATCGCCATCCAGACACCCTGCTCGGCCAGCAAATGTCGGGTGAGCGCCGTGAAGTCAGGCAGCGATGCAAACGCACGGGAAGTGACCACGTCGTAGCGACCAGCCTCAGGCACCAAGGCTTCTACCCGGGCGTGCAGGCCCTGCAAATTCGGCAGGCGCAGCTCGGCAGCGACCTGTCGGATGAAGGTGGCCTTCTTGGCGACAGTGTCGACGCAAGCCACCCGCCACTCTGGCTGCGTCGCGGCCAGCACCACCCCTGGCAAGCCCCCGCCACTGCCCACATCCAGGATGCTGAAGGGCGCGGCCGTTGCGGCGCTGGTGGCTCGGCGTGCGGCCAGAGTTCGCAACGCCGGCAGTACCGCCAGGCAGTCCACCAGATGGTGGCTCAACATGTCGTCGAGCTCACGCAGGGCAGTCAGGTTGTAGACCTTGTTCCAGCGCTGCAGCAGGCCCAAGTAGGCCATCAGCCGGTCCAGATGCGCGTCGCTCAGACCCAGCCCCAGTTGCTCGGCGGCCTGCTGCAGGCGGTCTCTGCGGGCGGTATCGGCGACAGTCAACATTTCAGGCAGCCGTTCGCGCTGGGCCACTGTCATCCAGCACTACGGCGGCAGATTCAGTGGCGGCGAAACCCTTTGCGCGCCCTTTCTTCAGGTGCACCAGCAACAAGGAGATGGCTGCCGGCGTCACACCCGACAGGCGCGACGCCTGCCCCAGAGTTTCGGGCCGGTAGCGACCCAGCGTCTGGCGCACTTCAAAGCTCAGCGCCTTGACGGCCGCATAGTCCAGATCGGCAGGCAGCTTCAGGTGCTCGAAGTGGGCTGCCCGGCCTACGTCCTCGATCTGCTTGCCGATGTAGCCGGCGTATTTGGTGGCAATTTCAACCTGTTCGACCACGGCAGTGGCCAGCACTTCACCCAATTCAGCCACCAATGTTTCACGTGAAACAGGCGTTGATACCGCACCAGCGGGCCGGGCGATCAGACCGGCCTGCACCACGGCGTCGTAGCCGATACCGGGGCGGCGCAGCAGATCAGTCAGGCAGTACTCACGCTCGATGGCCTTGCCCAGCAGGCGTTCGGCATCGGCCGCCGGCAGGATTCCCGGGTGCACCCAGCAGGCCTTCAGCTGTTCGGCGGTACGCGCCACGGCGTCGCGCTTGCGGTTGAAAGCCGCCCAGCGCACATCGTCGACCAGCCCGATCTGGCGGCCCAACTCAGTGAGGCGGGCGTCGGCGTTGTCTTCTCGCAGTTGCAGACGAAACTCGGCCCGACTGGTAAACATGCGGTAGGGCTCGCTCACGCCTTTGGTGATCAGGTCGTCGACCAGCACGCCCAGGTAAGCCTGGTCGCGCCGCAGCGCCAGAGGCGCCTTGCCCTGGGCCTGCAGCGCCGCGTTGGCCCCGGCAAACAGGCCCTGTGCCGCTGCTTCTTCGTAGCCGGTGGTGCCATTGATCTGGCCGGCAAAGAACAAGCCGCCGATCAGCTTGGTCTCGAAATTGGATCTGAGCTCCCGCGGGTCGAAGTAGTCGTACTCGATGGCATAGCCTGGGCGCAGGATGTGGGCGTTCTCCAACCCAGCCATCGAACGCACTGCAGCCAACTGGATGTCGAAGGGCAGCGAGGTGGAAATGCCGTTGGGGTAAAACTCATGCGTCGTCAGGCCTTCAGGCTCCAGAAAGATCTGGTGACTGTCCTTGTCGGCAAAACGGTTCACCTTGTCTTCGATGCTGGGGCAGTAGCGCGGCCCCACACCCTCGATCACGCCGGTGAACATGGGGCTGCGGTCAAAGCCCGAGCGGATGATCTCGTGCGTACGGGCAGACGTGTGGGTGATCCAGCACGACACCTGGCGGGGGTGCTGCGCGGCATCGCCCAGAAAGCTGAACACCGGCACCGGTTCCAGGTCGCCAGGCTGCTCCGTCAACTTGGCAAAGTTGATCGAGCGGCCGTCGATGCGTGGCGGCGTGCCGGTCTTGAGGCGGCCCTGCGGCAGCTTCAACGCCTTCAGCCGCGCCGACAAGGTCAATGCCGGCGGGTCACCCGCACGGCCCGCCGGGTGGTTCTGCAGGCCCACGTGCACCCGGCCGTCCAGAAAGGTGCCCGCGGTCAGCACCACCGTCCTGGCGCGAAAGGCGATGCCCATCTGCGTGAGCGCACCCACCACGCGGTCGCCTTCCACCAGCAGGTCGTCGACGGCCTGTTGAAACAGCCACAGATTCGGTTGGTTCTCCAACCGGTGGCGTATCGCCGCCTTGTAGAGGATGCGGTCGGCCTGCGCCCGCGTGGCGCGCACCGCTGGCCCCTTGCTGCCATTGAGGATGCGGAACTGGATGCCCGACTCGTCGGTGGCCGCCGCCATGGCGCCGCCCAACGCATCCACCTCTTTGACCAGATGGCCCTTGCCGATGCCGCCAATGCTGGGGTTGCAGCTCATCTGCCCAAGCGTCTCGATGTTGTGCGTCAGCAGCAGGGTGGTGCAGCCCATGCGGGCAGCTGCCAGGGCTGCCTCGGTGCCGGCATGGCCGCCGCCGACAACGATGACATCGAATGTTTGAGGGTGCAGCACAGTGGGGGGCCGGCGGTTTGGCGCAACGGCAGCAAGGGTGGGCAAGGGCGTATTGTAAAAAGCCGGAGCCCGCCCGCCTACCCGCGTGTGTAATGTGTGTGATGACCGTTGGACCGGCGCGCAGCAGGTGCCACCCCACACCCGCCCGGGGCATCGACAATGCCCGCCATGCGTCAAGCGCCCTCGTCCACCAATGCCACGGTTGAACCCACCTGCCGCCCGGGCTGCGCGGCCTGCTGCATCGCGCCGTCCATCAGCACACCCAGCCCCGGCATGCCCCAGGGCAAGCCCGCCGGCGTGCCCTGCGTGCAGCTGGATGAAGCGCTGCGCTGCCGCATCTTCGGCCAGCCTGATCGTCCGGCAGTCTGTGGCAGCCTGCAGCCTTCGTTCGAAATGTGTGGCCACAGCCGCGCAGAAGCCCTCGCCTGGCTGGCCGCGCTCGACCACGCCACCCAGCCAGGAAATTGCCAGCCAGGGCGCGTTGCATGCCACGGCGCACCGGTGCCTGTGGTCGGGCCAGGACCCGCCCGACTATTGATGCGCGCCGGTGTTAGTTTTTTTCTAACCCCAGAATCCACGCCGCGATGACCGTCAAGCCCTGCAAACTTGCCTCACGCCTGCTGCTGCTGTAGCCGGCGCTCGCCGATCTGCCCTGCCTGTTCGGGCACAGCCTGCTGCGGGTCGAAATCCTGGACCCCACCGCCCTGCGCGGCCTGGCCACAGGCGCCTCAGGTGACTCGGGTCACAGACGTTGGCCGCTTCGGCGTGCAAAGTTCGTGCGGGTCGGTCACGGAGTCGATGCCATCAACCGGGGAGCACTTCATGAAACTCAATGTCGGCGGCATCGACCGCATTCTTCGCATCACCGCAGGCGTGGTGCTGGTCGGCCTGGCCGCCACAGGCAAGGTGGGCGCCTGGGGCTGGATTGGGGTGATTCCGCTGCTCACCGGCGCCGTGGGCATGTGTCCGCTGTACCAGGTGATCGGCATGAACACCTGCCCGATGAAGAAGGACTGATACCCCTGGGGCCTGCAATCGCGTGCCCGAAATAGAAAACGGCCCGGCATGGCCGGACCGTTCGCGCTGACCGCAGAAAACTGCGGTCAAACATGAATTCGATACTCGATTACCAGCCGTGACGGGGCAATTCGGTGGTGCCTTGGGCGAGGGTATGGGTGGCTTGCATGGTGGGCTCCTAGGGGTTGGTGGCAGGCGCCTGTCTGTGCGCTTGACGTGAATTTCACCAGCCCCCCCCAGATCGCGACACTGTCAGGTCTTACAGGGCGGTGCGGTTAAACCACGGCGGGTGCAACCAGCCGCGCCGGCAGCCCGGTCAGTGGATGAGGCCCAGGCGCAGCGCCTTGAGCACCGCCTGGTGCTTGCTGCTGCAGTCCAACTTGTGCATGGCATTGTTGACATGCAGGACCGCCGTGCGCTCGCTGATGCCCAGAATGCGGCCCAGCTCCCACGCCGTCTTGCCTTCCATCGTCCACCGCAGGGACTCCAGCTCACGCGGCGTGAGTTGCGGCCGGTCAGCGGGCAGCGCAGCGGCGACCAGCACCCGCAGCGCGGCATCCTGCGCATGCACCGCAAACAACTGCAAGTCGGCCACGATGCGACGCAGCTCCAGTGCGTCGGTGGGCAGGGGCTGCCGCCGCTCGACGCCCAGCACGAAGTGGCGTCCCTCGGGCAGATGCAGGGCCATCGCGATGCCTGTGCGGTAGCCAAAGCGCGCCTGCTCTTCCCACAATTCGCCCAGCCCCTGGTTGGTGTAGGTCGCCTGGTCCCAGACGATGGGCCAGGTGTGGCGCCGGCAGTGCTGCATCACCGGATCGCGGCGCGAGCTGGACACGTCGTTGACCGCGTCCTCATAACCGGCTGGTGCGTTGCTGACGGCGACGAACTCCGAGCGGCCTACCGAATAGTCGTGCACCGCCATGGCCGACACGGTATCGAAGCCCAGTTGCTGCGTGAAGCGCACGACTTCAAGGCGGAAGTCATCTCGACTACCCGCCTGCAGAACGGATGTGAAATCCCCTTGAACCATGCTTACGGACAGCGCTTTTCAGCCTCCGAATGCACGCCCTGCAAGGGTTTACATGTTTTCATTTGATGACGTTTGTCGAAAACTGGTCGACATGCCCGCAACTACTGTCATGTACAACATCATGAACTCTGCTCTCCAGCAATGTCCTCCCTGGACACTTCGTGCCTGGCCGCCACTATTGTGGCAGGTTGGCAAAAGGATTCCTTTGCAACTCCACCATATCGGCACGCAAATCACCAACCCCGGCGACGCGATGTTTCGCACCGTGGGGCAAACCCTGTGGGCCGGTCATGGCAGCGACGGCGACGTGGGTATGGCATGGGATTGGGTACAACTGAACAGGGGCGTGGTGGCCATGGCCGACCCGATGGCGGTGGTGACCAACCTGCGCTTGGTGGGCGATGAGGGCCAGGTGCTGGATGTCTACGAATCGGCGCGCCACATCAACTTCATCGTGCACGGCCTACCCTGGCAGGACGAGGTGGAACGGGCGTTGTGCGCGCCCGCTTGCATCCCCATGACCGCCATGCCGGGCATGTTGCCTGCCTTCAACATCGGCGCAGCAGGCAGTTTGCGGGCCCAGTGAACGCCGGGGCCTGGGCGCCCGCCGCTACTTCAAGGCGGCGGCGCGCAGTTGGCGCGCCACATAGCCCAGGCACAGTGCCGTACCCAGGGCGGCCACGCCCAGCGGCAGCAACAGATCGGCAGTGGCCATGGCTTCACCTTCGAGCACGCGCTGCATCAGGGTGATCTGCGCCAAGGCAGGGGTCCACAGGTGCCAGGGTTGCTCACCACCGGGGTTCAATGCCGTCACCATCGGCAGCAGCGACACCGCCAGCACTACCACGGTATTGTTCGCCTGCGCCTCCTTGAAGGTCTTGCAGCGGATGGCCACCGCCATCAGCACGGCCGCCAGCAGCGCCGCCAAGGGCAGCAACAGCGCCAGGAAAAGCCCCGCCTCGCGCAGGCCGAACTGGAACAGGGCCGACAGCGTCTCGCTGCGCAGCAGCCACTGCCCGGGCAGAAAACTGAAACACGACACCACCGCCACCATCATGCCCATGCTGGCCACGGCGCCCCACTTGCCCAGCACCAGGGCCAGCCGGGGCACCGGCGCCATCAGCAAAGGCTCGAGCGAGCCGCGCTCGCGCTCGCCGGCCGTGGTGTCCAGCGCGGCGTGCAGGGCGCCGTACAACACGGCCATCAAGACGAAAAACGGCAGCAAACGGGTGAACTGGGCGGCGCGCACCTGGGCGCCGGCCAGGTCTTGCGTTTCGACCTGGGCCACCTGCAACACGGTCGGCGGCACCCCGCGCAGGGCCAGGCGCAGGCCACCTTGCTCCTGGTTGAAGCCGTGCAGCAGGCCGTGCACGCTGCCAGTGCTGCCCTGGGCGCGCTGGTTGGCGCTGGAGGTGACCACCAGCAAGCGCGGCGCGATGCCGTCGGCCAGATCCCGTTCGAAATCGGGCGGCACCACCACCACCGGCTGGCTGAAGCTGCGCTTGGCCAGTGCGGCCTCGTAGTCGGGCGGTGCCGGCTGGATGACCCAGCCCTGGCGCTCGATGTAGTTGCGCAGGGTCGGTGCGCCGTCCATGCCCTGGGCCACCAGTTCGCGCGCCTCGGCCCGGGTTTCCATGTCGGCCACCAGGGCCGACAAGGCCACCAGCATCAGCGGCCCGATGGCCACCGACGACAGCACCACCATCAGCAGCGTGCGCCGGTCCCGCAGGGCGTCACTCAGCTCCTTGAGAAACACTTGCCAGGCCGCGCGCATCATGGCGGCCCCCTGCGGCCAGCAACGGCCTCGGCGCCAAAAGCCAGTTGCACGAAACAGGCCTCGAAGTCGGTCTGGCCCGTTTGCGCCAGCAGCGCCGGCACGCTGCCGTGGGCCACCGTGCGGCCATCGGTGACCACCACCACCTGGTCGCACAGCCGTTCCACCTCTTGCATGATGTGGCTGGAAAAGACGATGCACTTGCGCTGCTCGTCGCGCAGTCGCAGCAGGGCCGCGCGCAGGCTGCGGGTGGCCAGCACATCCAGGCCGTTGGTGGGTTCGTCCAGAATGATGTGCGACGGGTCGTGCACCAGGGCGCGGGCCAGCGCCGTCTTCATGCGTTCACCCTGGCTGAAGCCCTCCGTGCGGCGCTCCATCAGGGGCCGCATTTCCAGCATCTGAGCCAGCAGATCGGCGCGGTCCTGGGCCGCCGCCTCGGTCAGGCCATGCAGGCGGCCGTAGTAGACGATGTTCTCGCGCGCCGTCAGCCGGGGATACAGGCCGCGCGCGTCCGACAACACGCCCAGCCGCGCCTGGGCCACCTGGGGTTGGGCGGCCACGTCGACGCCATCCACCACAATCTGCCCGGCGTCGGGCACCACCAGGCCGGCAATCATGCGCAAGGTGGTGGTCTTGCCCGCGCCGTTGGGGCCCAGCAGCCCGGTGATGCAGCCATCGGCCGCCGTGAAGCTGACCTCGCGCACGGCGTCCACTACCCGCCGCTTGCGCCCGCGCCCCTGCACATACTGCTTGGCCACCGCCTGTACCCGGATCATGGCGCGCCCCCACTGGCCGACGCCGCAGCCGCACCGGGCGGCACATAGGCCAAGGGCCGCGGCATGGCTGCGCCGCAGTCGGCCCGGCTGGCCAAGGCTTCGGCGTCGTCTGCGATGGTGATGAAACGCATCACCGCCTCGCGCATGCAGGCCAACGCGGTCACACCATGGCCGGCGTTGGGCACCACGATGTGCCGCGCCTTGGCGCCCAGCGCCTGGGCGACGCGCTCGCCGTGTCGTGGCGGCGTCACCGGATCCAGGCCACCCGACAGCAGCCAGGCGGGCGCCGGCGCCGGCGGCAGGCTGTAGAAGGCCGGGCTGACCGCGCCCCGGGGCCAGTCTGCGCAGACCGTTTGGTACATCTGCGCAAAGCTTTGGCCGAAGCTGCGGTTGGCGGGTTGCCCAGGGGGCAGGGGCAGGGGCAGGGGCAGGGGCGAGGGCGAGGGCGGGGGCGCACTCGGCCCCAGGTCTTCGGCACACACCACCGAAAAATGCATGCCGGTGGCCAATGCGCCCGGGCCACCGGGCTGGCTGGCCAAGGCGGCCAGCGGCGCCCACCGGCCCGCCGCCGCTTCGGCCAGGGCTTCGGGCAGGGCCGCGGCCAGGGCCGGCTGGTAAAGCGGCCCCCGTAACAGGCCCAGCAGGGTGTCGCGACCCAGGGTGACGGTCTCGAGCCGGCCGCTCACCGGGTGGGGCAGCACCACGCTGCGCGGCACACTGGCCAGCAGCGCATCCCATTGCGCGCCCAGTCGTGGATGGCGGCGAGCGCAGGCCGGCTCGGCCTGGCAAGCGGCCAACAGCGTGTCCAGCGTGGCCTGGGTGTCGAGGCCACCGCTGTCGGGCAGGCGCATGTCGGGTGGGGCCACCCCGTCGAGCACCACACGCCGCACGGCTTGTGGAAACTGCCGCTGGTAGCTCAGCACCGCCCGCGTGCCATACGAGCCGCCGATGGCGTTGATGCGCGCCACGCCCAGGGTTTGTCGCACGGCATCCAGATCGGCCATCGCGATCTCGGTGGTGTAGAAGCGCAGATCGCCATGCGGCAGCGCCTGCAGGGCCTGGCGGCAGGCGCGCAGGCGGGGCAGGCGTTGGCCCTCGTCGCTGCGCTCGGCCAAGGGTTGCAGGCCGGCTCGCTCGTCGTCATCGGGGCATTTCAGTGGCGCACTGCGGCCCGTGCCGCGTTGGTCGACAAACACCAGATCCCGCCGTTGGCCCAGCCGCTGGTAACGCGCGACCAGCACGCCGGCCAGCTCGATGGCGCTCTGGCCCGGCCCGCCGGCAAAAAAGAACACCGCATCGTCGGCCTTGCGCCGCGCCAGGGCCGGCACCACCGCATAGTGCACATCGATCATCACACCCTGCGGGCGCGCCGGGTCGAGCGGGCGTTGCAACACACCGCAGCGGGCAGCCTGGGGCAGGCCGCGCAGGCGACAGGCCGTGAGCGCCCCCGGCGCCGATGCCAGCGTCGCCGATGGCGCAGATGACGCAGATGGCGGTACCGATGCCTGGGCCCAGGCCGCCGCAGAGCCCAGCGCAGCCCAGGCCGCCAGCGCCAGAGGCACCAAGCCCTGCCGCGCCATCACGCCAACAACTGGCGCAACGCGCCGCTGTCGATCAGGCGCTGCACGTCGTCGGCGCCGCCCACCAGCTGGCCACGCACGAACACCATCGGATAGGTGGGCCAGCCGCTCCACATCTTCAGGGCACTGCGGCGGCGCCAATCACTGAGGTAACCGCCGTAGTCCAGGTCATGGTGCGCCACGCCCGCGCCATCGAGCCGGCGGCGCACCTTGCGCACGAACGGGTTGCCCGACATGCCAACCACCACCACCGGGTGGGCTGCCAACGCCGCTTGCACCTCGGCCACGATCGCCGCGTTGTGTGCGGCCACCTGCGCGCGCACAGCCGGGTGGATGGCGGATTCGTCGAGGATGGGGCGGGGCATCAAGCCTCCTGCAGCTGGGTTGTGGACGCAAAGCATACTGTGCGCCGGCCCGCCTGTCGGGCCGCCAGCGCACGGCACAGGGCCCCTCGCCACCCAACCATCAACCCCCACCACACCGCGCCACGCCACCCATGAAGCGCTACCAGCGGCCTGGCCCCGGCCGCCGGCACGATGGACCTGTTCAATACCACCGCCTGGGCCAAGCCCACCGGCTGCGACCTGTCGCCCATCACCCGCATGCCGGCCTGGCGCGAGCGCGCCGCCGCCCGGCCCGCCGCGCAGGCTGCGCTGAAAGCCGAAGGCCTGGCGGGCTGACCCCCCGAAGCGCTTGCTGGCTCAACCCGCAGAAGCGCCGGGCTTTTTGTTCAAGCTCTTGACGATGCCCTCGCAGGTGGCGCGCTGGGCATCGGCGGCGTCCAGCTTGCTGCACACCGCGCCCAGGCCGGGCTGGCCGTCGCCGCCGTCGGTCAGGCGGCGCAGGGTGGCTTCGTGCTGGCCGCCCTTGTTCCACTCGGCCAGCTTGCTGCCCACGCGCTGCAGGCTGCGCGCGCTGCGCTCGTGGAAGGCGGCCGGGTCTTTGCCGGCTTCGGCAAACAGCTGACGCGCCACCCGCTCGATGCGCGCGTCGTCTTGTGGCGCCAGGTCCACCAGCGCCGCAAAGTAGCCCGAGCCCCACTGCAGGCGCGTGGCCGGGCCTTCGCTCTTGGCGTAGCTGTCTTCGTACCAGCGCAGGGCCTCGTCCTTCTTGCCCTGCTTGCGCGCATTGCCCGCCAACTGGCTCATCAGGTAATACGGTGAATGGCTCTTGGCCAGGTTGGCCTTGAGCAGGGCGTCGCTCTCGGCCCACTGGCCTACTTCGCCAAGGGCCCAGGCGCCGGAGGTGATCACCGCCTGGCGCTCGTAGCCGTCGGTGATGGCCTTGTCGTCGCGCGCCACGTGGTCACGCACACGCTGCACCAGCGCGGCAGGCAGCTTGGGATGGCGCTCGTCCTTGGGGATGTCGATGCGCGCCAGTTGCACCCGGGAAATCAAGGCGCCCAGGCGGTCGGCCCGGGACAGGCTGGCATCGGCCTCCAGCCGGGTGAGGGCCGTGTCGAACGCGCCAGAGAGGGCCTTGCGGTCGGCATCGGCCTCGGGCGCCAGGGCCTTGGTGATGTCGGACGCAAAGTTGACCACCACGTCCATCTGCGCCCGGGTGGCCAGCGGGTCGGCCAACAGCTTACGCACCCGTTCGCGCAGCGCGGCATCGGCCTTGATGCCCTTGCCGTCGTCGCTCTCGGCCAAAGCCTTGAGCAGCAGGCGCATCTTGGCTTCGCCCTCTGAAGGCGGTGCCGCGTTGGACAACTGCGCCAGCAGGCCCGGCCGGTCGGCGGTGCTGACCAACTGGGCCTCGTCCACATCCCAGGCGTAATAGGCCAGCATGCGCCATTCAGGGCCGCTCACCGGCTTGCCCGCACGGGCCTCGGCCAGCACCGCCTTGACCGGGCGGCCACCGGCCAGGCCCAGCTGCAGCACGTTCATCACCTGGGGCGCGTCCACCTCGCCGGGCAGGCGGGTGATCTCGGCGCCCTCGGGCGACATCAGGATCATCGTGGGGTAGCCGCGCACCTTGAAGCGCGCGCCCAGCTTTTGCGCACCAGGCAGATCACCGTCGATGTTGACCGCCACGAAGCTCTTGCTGCGGTCGATGAAATCGGCGCGGTTGAACAGCGTGGCCTTGAGCTGGTTGCACGGCGGACACCACTTGGCACCCCAATACAGCAACACCGGTTTCTTCTCGGCCTTGGCCTGGGCGAAGGCGCGCTCCACATCGGCATCCACCGCAGCATTGAGCCAGGCCACCTGCGGGCCGGCGGCGGCTGTTGCGGCCTGGGCCGCTGGCAGCAGGGTGATCAGGGCGCCGGCAGTGAGCGATGCCACGAGCGTGGCCATCGCAGTCAGTCGGGCGGAACGGGCAACCAGGGTCGGGCGGCGCATGCGGTAGCTCCTTTTTGGGGATCGCGTATTGTGGCGCCGCGCGGCGCGGCGCGGCGCGGGGTGGCGCAGCGCTCAGATGGGCAAGTCGGCCACGGCCCGGGCCATGTGCACCCGCGTGGCCTCGTCGGCCGGAAAGAAGTGCTCTACCCGCAGCGAGGCCACCGTCACATCCAGCGGCGCGCCGAAGGTGGTGAAGACCGAGAAGAAGCGCAGCACCGTGCCGTCCACCGTGCGCAGCGCGGTTTCGAGCAGCGGTGCGGTGGCGCGCTCGGGCACCGGCGCCAGCAGGCGGCGCGGCAGCTGGGGCCGCAACTCGTCGCAGATGGCGCGCAGGGCCGGGCAGTGCACCGCCTCGCGCTGGGCGCGCTGCCACACCTCGGCACACACCGACAACGGGTCGACCAGGGCGCCGGCCAGGCCACCGGGCACCAACAGGGCGCGCAAGAAGTTCAAGCCACCGGCCAGCGCCTGCGGGCTCACGCCCAGCAGGCCCATCAGCGCCTGCAGGCCGCGGTTGGCTTGCAGCAGGTTCCAGGCATCGTCCATCACCAGCGCGGGCGCCGGGTCGTGCGCGGCCAGCAGATGGGCCAGGGCCGCACGCACCGGCGCCAGCTCGGCATCGGCCAGCGTGCGGCGGGTGTAGGCCGGGGCATAACCTGCGGCCAGCAAGGTGTCGTTGCGCTCGGCCAGCGGCGCGTCCAGCGCGTCGAGCAGGGCATGCAGCATCTCGCGGCTGGGGCGGGCGCGGCCGGTCTCGATGCACGACAGGTGGCGCTGCGACACGCCCACCCGCATCGACAGCTCCAGCTGGCTGATGCGCCGCTGCTGGCGCAACTGGCGAAGGGCACCTGCAGGGGCGGTGGGGTGGGGTGCCGGGTGGGCAGCGGCCGGGGCGGTGGAGGTGCGCATGGGCTGCATGGTGCCGCAGGCGCGGCGGCGCGGCCATGACCTGCCAGGTCATTGCGGGGCAGATGGCCGGCTTGCAGACTGGCGGCCATCCCAACCACGTCAAACCAAAAGGACTCCCGCCATGCGCGCCCTGCTCATCACCGTCACCGCCGCCTTCGCCGTGTTCACCGCCGCCATCGTGGCGCAGACCGGGCTGATCGGCTTCTACCAGCAACTGCTGGCCTCGCCCGCCGCCTGGCAGACGCTGGTGGACATCGCCATCGCGCTGACACTGGTGCTGGTGTGGATGCACCAGGACGCCCGGCGCACCGGCCGCGCCTTCTGGCCCTGGGTGCCGGTGACGCTGGTGCTGGGCTCCTTCGGCCCGCTGCTGTACCTGCTGCGCCGGCCGGCGGCCGATCAGGGCTGAACCGCCGGCCCTTCAGGGTCAATGACGTCACCCAGCCCAGGCTGCGCATCCTCGTCCACCCGCTCGGCGGTGGCGCGGGCCAGGGCCATCCACACGGGGAAGGGCAACTTCAAACCGCGCCTGGGTGCCGGGCGGGCCACTTCCAGCCCGCCCTCGGGCAGGGCAAGCAGCACGCCGTAGACCTCGGGGATTTCTTCGGGCTGGGCGATGCCATGACGGATGACGTACCAGCACTCGCCGCTCAGCCAGCGGTAGGCCTCGCCCTTGGCCGGGCGGCGCAGGTCGCTCAGCAGGTCGGCCCGGCGAACCTTGATCTCGTGCACGACAGGCTCGACGTAGTCTTCCACCGTGGTGTGGCGGATCGAATAGACATCGGGCATGGCCATGGCCCAGGCGGCATCGTCGCCTTCGCCCACCCGGGCGCGCAGGCTCAGGCCGCGCCACACCACGCGGCCGGCGCGCTGCATCTCGCGCGCCACGCGGGCCACCAGGGCTTCGTGCTCGTCGCGCACGGCGCGGTTGCTGCTCAGCGTCTGGGCCAGCACCTGCAGGCCGGCGTCGGTGACACGCACCGTCTCGCGGCCGGCGCCATCACGCTCACGCGACAGCAGGCCGACGGCCAGCAGTTCCACCTCCACCAGATCCAGAAAGGGCCAGCCGGCACTGCGCCACACCGCGCGCAGGCGCCTGCGGTGGGTAGTGGTGATGGCAAGGCCGGGTGAGGCGCCGGCGGCTGGGGGCGGCATGCCACCAAGCGTAGCGCGCTGCGCCGAACCACCCGCCGCTGGTCTTCAAGTCGGCGCGTTCGAATGCCGGCTTCAAGCCGCTTGCATGGCGGGCCGCCTGGCCCGTGCCACCATGGCGGCATGAACACCAGCACTGCCCCGTCCACCACCCCGTCCACCACCCCATCCACCACACCGCCCGCCACCCCGCCCGCCACCCCGTCGCCCCCCGTCACCACGCCGCGCCGGGTTGAACGCCTGGTGGCCGGCCAGCCCACCAGTGATGGCGCCGGCGTCAAGCTCACCCGCGTGCTCACCCAGCAATTGCAGCGCCGGCTCGACCCCTTCCTGATGCTCGACGCCTTCGGCTCCGACCAGCCGGGCGACTACATCGCCGGCTTTCCCGACCACC
>JANOAQ010000257.1:0-3112 GCA_031411195.1 Burkholderiaceae bacterium
ACAACGGATCCGTGAGCAGACCCGTCCCCACGGTACTGCGGTGCAACCCAGCAACCGCTGCGGAACCGGCTCTGCCGGGCCGCCAGCGGTGCCCCCCTGGGGGGGAGGCGCCGAAGGCGCTTCGGGGGGGTGTCAAGGACACAGCACGCGGTCCAGCCAGGTGGCCACGTCCTGCTCGCGCAACGCCACTTGCACTTGCTTGCGGCGCGATGCTTCGCCACGCAGCAACTGCAGATCGCGCTTGGGGCAGCGCAGTTGTTCGGCCAGCCAGGCCAGCAACTGGCTGTTGGCCTTGCCATCGACCGGCGGCGCGGCCAGGCGTACCCGCAGCGCGCCATCGTGCAGGCCGTCGATGCCGGTGTGCTTGGCGCCGGGCTGCACGCTCAGGTCGAGCACGCAGCTTTCGTAGCCCGTGGCGCGCAGGCAGGGCCAGCCGGGGGCCGCCTGGGCCATCAGGCCCGCCCTGCCGCCCGAGGGGCCTGAAGCGCCCCCCGGGGGGGTAGCGGGTCAAACGAGCGTGGGGGCAACAAGTCAGGCCGCCTTCTTGCGGGCCGCCTTCTTGGCGGGCGCGGTCTTGGTGGCCGCCGTCTTGGCGGCGGCCTTGCGCGCCGGGATCACCTTGCCATCACCGCGCGGCGCAAACTCGAAGCCCACCTTGCCTTCCTTCTCGTCCCAGAACAGCATGGCCTTGAACTTGCGCTTGGTGCGGTTGCTGACAAAGCCGTCCAGCAGATCGGTCTTGCCGGTGGCCAGCAATTTGGTCACCTGCTCGTGGCTCACCGGCTGGGTGAGGATGATCTTGCCGGTCTTGAAATCACAGGTGACCGGTGCGCTCACCGCATGCTGGCAGGCGTAGTTGCTGCCGTGCTCGTAGACATGGCCCTTGCACTTGGGGCAGGCGCCAAAGCTGGGCTGGCCGCTGAAGTCGATGGCCTCGGCTTCGGCGCCGTCGGCCTTGGCATCGTCGCCAAAGTCGAATTCCAGCTTCCAGTTGTTGATCTCGTCGTCGCGCACCAGCTTGAGCTCGGCGGTGAAGGGCCAGCCGGCCTTGCTGCGAAAGCCCTCCAGCGGCCCCACCTTGTGCTCACGCAGGAAGGTTTCCACCTCGGGCAGCTCGAAACTGCGGCCTGCGGGGATTTTCGTCATCGAAAAGCCGCAGCCCTCGCCCGCACCGCTGGTGCCCGTGCAGGTGAAGCGCCGGTAGTTCTCTTTCACCAAGCCGCCGCAGTTGGGGCAGGGTGCGGCCAGGGTGGCGTAGTCACCGGGGATGGTGTCGCGGTCGTATTCCTTGGCCTTGCGCACGATGCGCTCGGCCATCGCAGCGATGTCCTTCATGAAGGCTTCGCGGCTCAACTTGCCCTGCTCCATCTCGGCCAGCTGGTGCTCCCAGTTGCCGGTCAGTTCGGGCTTGGTCAGGTCTTCGATCGCCAGGCCGCGCAGCAAGGTCATCAGCTGAAAGGCCTTGGCCGTGGGGCACAGCTCGCGGCCTTCGCGCAGGATGTACTTCTCGGCGATCAGCCCTTCAATCACCTGGGCACGCGTGGCGGGGGTGCCCAGGCCTTTTTCGGCCATGGCCTCGCGCAGTTCGTCGTCGTCGATCAGCTTGCCGGCGCCTTCCATCGCGCTGAGCAAGGTGGCCTCGGTGTAGCGTGCCGGCGGCTTGGTCTTGAGCGCATTGACGCTGATGTGCTCGTTGGCCACTTGCTCGCCGGCTTTCACCGGCACCAGGTTGGCGTCTTCGTCCTGCGCTTCCTTGCCGTACACCGCCAGCCAGCCCGGGTTGACCAACACCTTGCCGTTGGTCTGGAAGTGCTGGCCCTCGACGATGGTGATGCGGGTGGTCACCATGAACTCGGCCGGCGGGTAGAACACGGCGATGAAGCGCTTGACCACCATGTCGTAGAGCTTGGCCTCGATCTCGCTCAGGCTCTTGGGCGCCAGCAACGTGGGGATGATGGCGAAGTGGTCCGACACCTTGGCGTTGTCGAACACCCGCTTGGTGGGCTTCACATAGCCTTCGACCAGGCCCTTGCGCGCATGCAGGGCCAAGGCCTTCAGCGGGCCGGGCAGGTCTTCGTTCGAGATCATCTCGAAGGTCTGCCTGACGGTGGCCACATAGTCTTCGGGCAGGGCGCGGCTGTCGGTACGCGGGTAGGTCAGCACCTTGTGCTTCTCGTACAGCGCCTGGGCGATGGACAGCGTGGTCTTGGCGCTGAAGCCGAAGCGGCTGTTGGCCTCGCGCTGCAGGGTGGTCAGGTCGTAGAGCAGCGGGCTTGAGCTGTTGCTGGGCTTGGCTTCTTCGGTGACGGTGCCGGTCTTGCCCAGCACCGCATCGGCGATGGTCTTGGCATCGCGCTCGTTCCACAGCCGGTCGGCGCGGCGGTCGGCATCCTCGTCCTTCTTGAACTTGGGGTCGAACCATTTGCCCTCGTAGTCCCCGGCCGCGGCGGCAAAGCCCGCCTTGATCTCCCAGTAGTCGCGCGAGACGTGTTTGCGGATCTTTTCCTCGCGCTCGACCATGATGGACAGCGTGGGCGTCTGCACCCGGCCGACCGTGGTCAGAAAGAAGCCACCATCGCGCGAGTTGAAGGCCGTCATCGCCCGCGTGCCGTTGATGCCCACCAGCCAGTCGGCCTCGCTGCGGCTGCGCGCGGCGTCGGCCAGGCCCAGCATCTGCTTGTCGCTGCGCAGGTGGGTGAAGCCATCGCGGATGGCCTGCGGCGTCATGCTCTGCAGCCACAGGCGCTGGATGGGCTTGTCCAGCTTGGTCTTCAGGTTGTCGGCGTACTGCACGATCAGGCGAAAGATCAGCTCGCCCTCGCGGCCGGCGTCGCAGGCGTTGATCAGGGCCGTCACGTCCTTGCGCTTGACCAGCTTGACCAACGCGTTGAGCCGGCTCTTGGCCTTGTCGATGGGCGCCAGGTCAAAGTGCGGCGGCACCACCGGCAAGTGGGCAAAGCTCCACTTGCCGCGCTTGACGTCGTATTCCTCCGGCGCCTTGATCTCCACCAGGTGGCCCACCGCCGAGCTGACGACGTAGCGCTCGTTCTCGAAATGGTCTTCATGCTTGTCGAACTTGCCCGCCACGGGGGTGAGCGCGCGCACGATGTCC
>JANOAQ010000258.1:0-5013 GCA_031411195.1 Burkholderiaceae bacterium
CAAGAGTGGAAAGAAGGACCTGGCCCGCAAGGAACTCGAAACCCTCGCCAAGCTGGGAAACCGGCTCCATGAGCAGGCCGAAGTGGCCAGCCTGCTGAAGAGTCTTTGACGGCCAACCGGCCGCTCGATCTTGCGCTCTCAATCGATGGATGCGGCCTCACGCAGGCAGGCTTGGGCTCGCAGCCCATCGTCTTCTGCTTCGGCCAGGCGGGCCAAAGCACGCCAGGCCTGCCGCCGGGCACGTGCGCCCAATTGCTTGTCGTTGGCCGCCAGCTCCAACGGCCGGCGGGCCTTGCCCCATAGCTGGCGTTCGATCAGAACCGCGCCGGCTGCGGCTTGAACCGCCGGCTCGGTCAGGTGGGCGCGTTGCGCTGCTTCGACCCTCGGCAGCCAATCGGTGCCCAAGCCGCTTGCGGCATCGACCAAGGCCAGCGCCACCTCGGCGCGGCCATCGGCACCCAGGGTGTCGAATCGGTCCCACAAGGGCCGAACCCAGGCACGCCCTTCATCTGCAGCACCCAGCTGCGCCGCCCGGCGCGCGGCACGTGCGGCGACAAACGGATCGCGCTGGTCAGCCGTGTCGAATTGCTGCCAGGCCCGGCGCAGCTGGTCGGCATCGTGGGCCGCGTCGATGACCTCGATGGCCAGCGATCGCAACAGGCCTTGCGCGGCCGTCTGCGAAAAGGCCTGGTGGTTGGCCAGCAGACGCGCCGTGTGCAGGGCATCCAGCGCACGACGCTCCAGGCGGGCGGCCTGCAACTTCAGGCGCAAGGCCTGGGTGCGGCGCGCCACGCCGGGCTGCAGATCACCCAACAGCGCCAGCGCACGCGGACCATCGCGGTCGTCCAGCGCCCATTCGGCCGCCAGCAGGCGCGCACCATCGTCGACGGCGGCGCTGCCGCCCCGGCGCTCGGGCCGCAGGGCCAGGCGCAGCAGTTCGTCACGCCGGGTCCGGTCTTGCAGGCGATGCAGACTGCCCGCGGCCAGCAGCAGGCCCAGGGTGCGGAACTCGTGGTCGTCGGGCAAGGTCAGGCCGTCGTCACGTATTGCCAGCGCCCGCTGCGCGGCCTTGTGCGATCGGCTGTAGCGGCCGCTGAAGTATTCAGTCAAGGCTTCGCGCAGGGCCGCCTGGGCTGTGCGCTCGACGCGCAGCGCACGCCACTGCCGGGCGCGCTTGGGCAGGCCGACCAAAGCATTGACAGCCTGCACCGCAGACACCACGGCAAAGCCGATTCCCAGCGCCGCCAGCACGAAGAAGTTGAGCGAGAAGTCAACCCGCCAGCCTTCCCAGTAAAACGATGCCAGGCCGCTGTTGTCGCCCAAGGTGAGGGCCGACACGACCGCGGCCACGAAGATCAGCACCAGCCAGATGATGGTGCGCATGTCAGTGCAACCGGCCCGCCATGCTCAGCGGCCGACCTGTGCAGCCGCCAGCGCCGCCAAGGTCTCGTCGGGCCTGGGCAGGCTGACCAGACGCGCCTGGCTGGCCACCTGACGCACCAGTTCGGTGGCCACCACCACCCGGCGGCTGCTGCGGTCGAAGTAACGATCGAGCGTGTTCTGTGCATCGCGCAAATCGGACTGGGCGGTGTCGAATTGCCGCGACAACAAGGCCAGGCGGGCGTTGAGCATGCGCAACTTGAGGTTTTCGCGCAGAAACCAGGCCTGCTCGGGGGCCACCAGCATGGCCTCGGGGAACTCGATGCGGGTCACGCGCACCAGGCTCTTGGCTTCGGCCCACACACGCTCGCTGAGGCGATCCCACTGGCCTTGGGCCCAGCCCAGCCAGGCGGTATCACCAACGACAGCCACCGGGCTGGCTGCAGCGGCAACCGGCGCTGCCTTTGATCGCGCCGCAGCGGCCGACCGCAGTTCAGCTTGCTGGGTCAGCGGCAACTCGTCAACGCTGCGCACGGCCTCGTCCAGCTTGATCGTGAGGCTGGCGATGTCGGTCACGGCAACGGCACGTACCCGGTCCAGGTCGCGCGCCAGTGCACGGCGCACCCTCTCGACCCGCGGCTGGTTCATGCGGGCCAAGCGCTCTTCGGATTGCCGCAGCGCAGCCACCAGGGGTTCGGCGCTGCCGGTGATGGCGCTTTGTTGAACCGCCACGCGCACCGCAGCGTCCACGTCGGCCAGCACGTTTTCATCGCGCGAGCGCGACAGTTGCTGGATCAGCTCTTCGAGCTGGCTGCGTTGCAGCGCGGTTTCGGCCACGCGCCCTTCGAGCAGCATCACCTTCGATTCCATCGAACGGGCGATGTCCTGGGCCTGCTTGGCCATGGTGCGCGCTTCGACCGACTGGCCCTGGCTGTCTTGCTGGCGGCGCACCAGCTCTTGCTCGAGTGACTTGACGCGTTGTTGCGCCAACAGGGCCAGGGTGATGGCCGCCACGCTGACAGCGCCAACCACCGATGCACCGATCAACCAGGCCGTGGGCAGCCCCGCCATGGCCACGCCCGGTGCGGCAGGCACGGCGGGTTCAGCGGCAGGGGCGGGATGCTCGGTCACGGTCGGCGGCATTGTATCGACGGGCCTGCCTCGGACAGGTGCATCAGGCGCGTGCGCGCAAGCCGTGCAGCAAGGCCGCCACGGCCTCGGGCGAGGGCTTAACCAGCCGGACGTCACCCATGCCCAGGTGCCTGGCGGCTTCGGCAATTCGGGGATGGGTGGCCAGGGCCAAAGCGCGCGACCAATCGGCGCCCGGCGCCAGTGTCGGCAGATGGCCAGCGGCCTGGCTGCTGGAAAACAGCCAGCAGCAGGCCTCGGGCTGGGTTCGGGCCCGCAGCAGGGCCGACAGACTGGCGGGGCCTGGCACAGGCACGGTGCGCCGATAGGCCTCGACCAGGTGCACGGTTGCGCCTTGCTGGCGCAGCGTGTCGGCCAGCCAGTCGCGGCCGCCTTCGCCACGCACGATCCACACCTGGCTGCCAGCCCAGGTGCGCCGCGACTGCAGCATGCGCCACAGGGCCTCTGAATCGAACTGCCCTGCCGATTCGTCGGGCGTCACGATGGCGGCCGCCGGTACCCCGGCCCCGCGCAGGGCTGCTGCCGTGCCGGGACCGGTGCCCGCAGCCAAGGTGCCTGCAGGCCAATGCCGCCCGGCCGGCCCCTGGGTGAAGAAGCGATCCACCGCACTCGGGCTGACAAACATCACCATGCCCGGCGCCTGGCCTTCGCCCAGGATGCAGCGCCACGCCGCCTTTACCGGGGCCAGGTCAGCGGGGTCGGCAATGCCCATCAGCGGCAGCGCCAGGGCAGGCACGCCCTGGGCCTGCAAGCGCGCCACCCACTCGTCGGCCTGGGGCTGCGGGCGGGTGACCAGCACGCAGGGCAGCCACGGTGATCCAGGGCTTGCAGTCACCGAGGCTTCACGGCAAGGCCGAGCGATTGACCATTGCGTGGCAGATCACTTGGGCGCCGCAGCCAGGTAGGCCTCTGCACCCAAGGCGCGCAACTGTGTTGCCACCAGCATCCCAAGGGCGTTGGCTGCGGCCGTGGCATCGGCGTGTGCGGCCTGCGGCACCAGGGCCTGGGCGCGGGTGCGCAGCAAGGGCCGGGCCGTGTCTTCGGCATGGCCCAGCGCGGCATCGATGACCAGTTGATCGCCCTGCCACACCGCGTGCGCCGCCAACGGCATGCTGCAACTGCCGCCCAGCGCACGCGACACCGCCCGCTCGGCATGCACCGCCAGCCAGGTGGGCAGGTGCACCAGCTGGGCCAGCTGGGCGCGCAGCACGGCGGCGTCGGCGCGCACCTCGATGCCCAAGGCGCCCTGGCCGGCGGCCGGGATCATGGCCGCTTCATCGAAGGTGGCGCGGATGCGCTGGCTCAGGCCCAGGCGCTTGAGGCCGGCGGCCGCCAGCACGATGGCGTCGAAGCCGCCTTCGTCCAGCTTGCGCAGGCGGGTGTCCAGATTGCCGCGCAGCGGCTCGATGCGCAGATCGGGCCGCAGGTTCATGAGCTGCACCACCCGGCGCAAGCTGCTGGTGCCCACCACCGCGCCGCGCGGCAGATCGGCCACCGAGGCAAACCGGTTGGAGACGAAGGCGTCGCGCGGGTCTTCGCGTTCCAGCACGGCGGCCAGCACAAAGCCTTCGGGCAGCTCCATCGGCACGTCCTTGAGCGAATGCACTGCCAAATGGGCGCGGCCTTCTTCAAGAGCCACCTCCAGCTCCTTGACGAACAAGCCCTTGCCGCCGACCTTGCTGAGTGATCGGTCGAGGATCTGGTCGCCCCGGGTGGTCATGCCCAACAGGCCCACCTGCAGGCCGAAGCGGGCCTGCAGCAGATCGCGCACATGCTCGGCTTGCCACAGGGCGAGGCGGCTTTCGCGGGTGGCGATCAGGGTGGGATTCAGGGTGGCGCTCAGAGTGGCGCCGGCGGCGCTGCTGGGGGAGGCATGGGGCATGGTGGCCCGATTATCGCTAGCAGAGCGCCAAGCACCGCTGGCGCAGCCCGGCCGGGTCCGTCGCCGCTGCGGCGGCTGCTAGCATTCACCCAGAGCCACCATTTGGTAATTTTATTACTCGATCGGAGAAGACCATGCCCCGCAAATCCAGCCAAATCCCGCCAGCGCGGAGCGCGCGAAGCCGCGCCACTTTTGCTGCAAAGAATGACGATGCCGAGGACGCGGTCGCCAAGAACAAGCCGCTGATGGAAGATATCCGGTTACTGGGCCGGATGCTGGGTGACGTGATCCGTGAGCAGGAGGGCAAAGAGGCCTTCGAGCTGATCGAGCGGGTGCGCCAGCTCAGCGTGGGCTACCGGCTGAAAAAAGACGCCTCGGCCGGCCGGGTGCTGGACCGGCTGCTGAAGAACCTGTCGGCCGACCAGACGGTGAGCGTGATCCGTGCCTTCAGCTACTTCAGCCACCTGGCCAACATCGCCGAAGACCGCCACCACGTGCGCCGCCGCCAGGTGCACGAGCGCCAGGGCCACCAGCAGGAAGGCTCGCTGGCGCTGACCTTCGAGCGCCTGCACCAGGCCGACATCCGCGCCGCCGAGGTGGCC
>JANOAQ010000259.1:0-8825 GCA_031411195.1 Burkholderiaceae bacterium
CGCTGCAGGAATTCGCGATAGGTGTCGATGCCGCGCAGCTGCAGGATGGTGTTGCGCACCGCCGCCTCGACCAGCACCGCCAGGTTGCGGCCGGCGTCGACGGCGATGACGGTCTTTCTAACCGGCACGTCGAGGATTTCCTCGTGCAGCGGCTCGTGCGGCAGGCGGTCGAAGTCGCGCTCCATCGTCTCCTTGCGCACCAGGTGCACGAGCAGCTTGAGGCGCATCTTGCGGCGCACTGCCGTCTCGCCGAAGATGGCCTTGATGTCGAGCAGACCGATGCCGCGCACTTCGAGCAGGTTCAGCAGCAACTCGGGGCAGCGGCCTTCGAGCGCGGTCTGCGAGACGCGGTAGAGGTCGACCGCGTCGTCGGCGACCAGCCCGTGGCCGCGCGAGATCAGCTCCAGGCCGAGTTCGCTCTTGCCCAGACCCGATTCGCCGGTGAGCAGCACGCCCAGGCCCAGGATGTCCTCGTAGAGCGGCTCGTAGGGCAGGCGCTCGAACTCGCGTTCCATCGTCTCCTTGCGCACCAGGTGCACGATGAGCTTCAGGCGCATCTTGCGGCGCACCGCCGTCTCGCCAAAGATGGCCTTGATGTCGAGCAAGCCAATGCCGCGTACCTCCAGCAGGTTCATCAGCAACTCAGGGCAGCGTCCGTCGAGTGCGCTCTGGGAAATCTTGTAAAGGTCCACCGCGTCGTCGGCCACCAGCCCGTGACCACGCGAGATCAACTCCAGCCCCAGTTCGCTTTTGCCAAGACCGGACTCACCGGTGAGCAAGACGCCCAGGCCCAGGATGTCCATGAACACGCCGTGGCGGGTGATGCGGTCGGCAAAAAGGTGCGCCAGGTAAGTGCGCACGATATCGATCACCTGGCCGGCAGATTCATCCGTGACGAAGAGCGGAATCTCTGCCCGGTCGCACATCGCCACCAGGCGGTCGGGTGGCGTCACGCCATCGGCGGCAATGAGCACCGGCGGCTCCAGCGTCACGATGCGTGAAATGCGCCGCTCCTGGTCTTCGGACACCGACTCCGAAAGGTACTTCACTTCGCGCCGCCCGACGATCTGTACCCGGTAGGGGTGGATGTAGTTGAGGTAGCCCACCAGATCGGCCGCTGATCGCGCATCGCGCACGGCGGCGTCGTCAAACCGGCGCTCAGGGTGGGCGTGGCCGGCGATCCACTCCCAGCGCAGCAACTCGCGGTGCGCTTCAAACAGCGCTTCGGCGCTGATCGAGGTGGGCTTCAATCGGCGGCCTCGTCAATCGGCACGGGCTCGGTCCTCAGGCCACCGACTTCAGTGGCGCCCAGTCGGCGATCAACTTGTGCAGGGCGGCAGCGTCTTCGGCGGCCTTCATGCGCTCGCGCAATTCGCGGTCAGACAGCAGTTCGGCGATTTCCGACAGGATTTCGAGGTGGCGCTGTGTGGCGGCCTCGGGTACCAGCAGAAAAATCAGCAACCCCACCGGCTCGTCATCAGGCGCGTCGAAGGGAATCGGCTGTTGCACGCGGATCACAGCGGCCAGCGGATTCTTCAAGCCCTTGATGCGGCCGTGCGGAATGGCCACGCCGTGGCCCAGACCCGTGGACCCCAGGCGTTCTCGCGCAAACAGGTTGTCCGTCACCGTGGCGCGGGCAATCGCGTGCTGGTTCTCAAACAGCAGACCGGCATGCTCGAAAGCGCGCTTCTTGCTGGTGGCTTCCACGTCCACCAGCACATTGGCGGGCGGCAGGATGGCGGCGAGACGGTTCATGTTGATTCGCCCGCACTGCGGTGGCCGGTGGCCGGCGCAATCACGGGGCCTGTGACTGGAAAATGATTATAGAAACGCATTGCTGCACCGCAATGTAGACCGAACCCTCGACTGCGGGATCTTGTCACGGCACCAAACCCGTGCTGGGCGACAAAAACGGCCCCCGCGGGGGCCGTTGTGTGCAGCGCAGAACGGCCTCAATCCATGACGCCCACGTCCAGGCGCTTGGCGGCTGCGTGGTGGTGGTCCTGCAACTTGTCCTTGTGGCGGCAGACTTGACGATCAAGTTTGTCCATCAATTGATCAATCGCAGCGTAAAGGTCTTCGTGGGACTGTTCGACAAAAATGTCCTTTCCCTTGACGTGAAGGGTGGCTTCGGCCTTCTGCCGTCGCTCCTTCTCCTTGAGCTTCTCGACTGTCAGCAGAACACTGATGTCGACCACTTGGTCGAAGTGTCGAGTGACTCTGTCCAGCTTGGTGAGCACGTACTCACGAAGCGCCGGTGTCACTTCGAGATGATGCCCACTGATCGTCAGGTTCATCAGAGCGTCCTTTCAAGAGGTTTGTCGGATCTGGACGGGCCGGGCGTTCGCTGCAACAACACGACAAGCCATGTGCACCCGTCCGAGCCCAGTGTGCGCCTGATTTCAGGTTCGTGACAAGCGGGAAACGCGGTTGTCGTTGTGTCGAAAGTCCGCTTGGCAGCCCAGCCGGTGCGGCGAATGGGCATCAGGCGGATTGATGCCACTGTCAGTCCTGACATCCGTGTTTTCCTAGGGGTGGCGACCCTGAACAAGCATCAAACGAGGTAAAGTGAAAAAAATCTAAATGGGGTTCGCTGGAATGTTCAAACAGGGCTATCCGGCAAGCCGCGCCTCTAGACCACACAGTTCCAGCGCAGCCAACTTGAGCGGCGCGGCAATCTCCATGGCGGTAGCACCGGGTTGGCGATGCGAAAAAGCGCTACAAATGATGACGTACTTTCCACCCGTGAAGCGGCCGAGCAGTTGGGCGTGGCCCTGCGGACAGTGCAGTTGTGGGTTGAGAGCGGTGTGCTGCCGGCCTGGAAGACTGCAGGCGGCCACCGGCGCATCTCACGCGCTGCAGTCGAGCGACTGATCGGCGAGCGCCGCGCCGCAATTTCGGGCGATTCGGCTGGTGAGGTTCAGGTCGGTCCGCAAGATGGCAACAACGGTCGGCTGCGCGTCATGGTGGTGGAAGATGAGCCCGAACTGTTGCGCCTGTTCACGATGGTCATATCGGGCTGGGACCTGCCCATCGATGTGACGCCAGCGGCCGATGGGTTCGAAGCGCTGCTTCGAATGGGTCAGCACTGCCCTGACCTGCTGGTCACCGACCTGAACATGCCCGGCATGGACGGGTTCAAGATGATCGCATCGCTGCGTGGCGTGGGCCCGGCCTACGACGACCTGGAGATCGTGGTGGTCACGGCGCTTACCGAGGCCGACATTGCCGCACGTGGCGGCTTGCCCGAGAGCGTGCGCATCTTCCACAAGCCTGTGCCGTTTGACGAACTCGAAGCATTGGTGCGCGACCGCGTCTCGGCGCTGACTTCAGCGGTCTGACTTCACCGGTCTGACTTCACCGGTCTGGCACGAGCGGCGCCTGGCCGTAAGCAACGCAGGCGCCTGAAACAGCGTGCAGTTTTGCTGTTTGGCTTGTTGCATCCGAAACCACAATGGTGCGGTACAGCCCTTGACTTGCCGTCGCATGGCCCGTGACCGCAGGGGGCTTGGCCTGCCGTGGAGACCGTGACATGAAGCGTGTGCTGATCGTTGAAGACCAAAGCGACATCCGCAAGTTGATTCGAATGACGCTCGAATTCGAGCCCTACGAAATCTTCGAGGCGGGCGACGGCGCCGCGGGGCTGGCGCTGGCCGGTGAGGTGCGGCCCGACATCATCCTGCTCGATGTGATGATGCCGGGCAACCTGGACGGGCTGCAGGTCTGTACCCAGGTGCGTGCCAACCCGGCCTTGGCGGGCACGCGCGTGGTGCTGCTGACCGCGCGCGGTCAGACCCAGGACCGCGATGCCGGACAACTGGCCGGCGCAGACGAATACCTGATCAAGCCGTTCAGCCCGCTGCAACTCATCGAGACCATTGAACGGCTCATGCCCGCCCTCTGAGGCTGTGCGGCATTGGGCAGATGGCAGCCCGATGCCATAATCGATCATCGTCGCTTCAGGAGCACCACGTTGGACCAGAGTCACCCTCGGTGACCGTCCACTCCAGGCCAGGTCTGGGGTGCGGCGGTCTCGCAATTCGCCCTTCCCCTAGACCACCGCCGGCCGCCCGCCCTGGGCCGCCGCACCGCGCTGGAGAGTTGCATGCTCAATGTGTTCACGCTGGCCCAGGGCCGGTTGGTGCAACAGGAAATCGACAGCCCTGAGCAATTGTCTTCGGCCGCGCCTGTGTGGGTGGACCTGGATTCACCGTCGCCCGTTGAAAAGGGCTGGATCGCCGCGCGGTTCGGGCTGACGATTCCCGACAACATCGTCGACGACGACCTCGAAGAATCCGCTCGCTTCTACGAAGAAGACAACGGTGAACTGCACATCCGTTCCGATTTTCTGATCGACGACGACGTGACGCCGCGCAACGTGCGCGTGGCCTTCATCCTGAAGGACGGTGTGCTGTTTGCGGTGCACGGCGAAGACCTGCCGGTGTTTCGCCTTCTGCGCTTGCGGGCACGGCGCACGCCGGCGCTCATCGGTGACGCCAAGGACGTGCTGCTGAAGCTGTACGACGCCGATGCCGAGTATTCGGCCGATGCATTGGAGGGCATCTACGACAGCCTCGAAAAGGTGAGCGCGCGGGTGCTCAAGCAGGATGTGGACGACCGCGCCGCCGGCGATGCGCTGAGCGCCATCGCCAAGGAAGAAGACCTGAACGGCCGCATCCGGCGCAACGTGATGGACACGCGCCGCGCGGTGAGCTTCATGATGCGCAGCCGCATGCTCAATGCCGAGCAGTTCGAAGAAGCGCGCCAGATCCTGCGCGACATCGATTCGCTCGACAGCCACACGGCCTTTCTATTCGACAAGATCAACTTCCTGATGGACGCCACCGTCGGCTTCATCAACATCAACCAGAACAAGATCATCAAGATCTTTTCGGTGGCCAGCGTCGCGCTGTTGCCGCCCACCCTGATCGCCAGCGTCTATGGCATGAACTTCAAGCTCATCCCCGAATTGCAGTGGGACTATGGCTATCTCTACGCGCTTGCCTTGATGGTGTGTTCGGTGGCGGCGCCGTTCATCTACTTCCGGCGCAAGGGCTGGCTGCGCTGAGCGGCAGCCGGGCACGTCGCTGGCAAAAAGTGCCGGCGCGTGACAGGGTTGCGCGAAACCCACGCTTCACAGTCCGTGCCGATGCTTGCCGCAAGCGGCCTGTGATACGGTATCTGCTGGGTATTCGATCGCGATGCCACCGCCCCCTTGTCAGGTCATGCCCGCTGCCTCGTTTTGCCACCGCGCCTTGCGATCGGCCCTGCTGCTCGGGGCAGCAAGCCTTGTTGCGGCCGCAGCCCATGCGCAATTTGCCATGGTGCCCTCACCTTTGCCGGCGCAGCCGGCGCCTAGCCAGGCCGAGTCCGACAAGGACTACCAGATGGATGCCGCCAAGCACTTGTATGCGGCCTACCCGATGCGCATCTACAAGGGCAGGATGCCGCCTTTGCTTTATGGCGTGACCATTGTCGAGACCGAAGTGGACGCCGAGGGCAAGATTCTGGACGTGCGTGTCAAGCGCCCGGGCGCTGCGCCTGAAGTCGCCCCGTGGGTGACTGCCATGATCCGCCGTGCCGGGCCGTTTCCGGCGCCGGCCAAGATGGGCAAGGCCACCTTCACCGACATCTGGCTGGTACACAAGAGCGGCAATTTCCAGCTCGACACGCTGACCGAAGGCCAGAACTGAACGCCTGACCGCTGTGGTCAGCTGGCCGCGCGGCGCTTGAGCCAGCGCATCAGGGCGCCCAGCACAGGCAACTTCTCGTACAGCTCTTCGGCAGCGTCCCAGTAATCCCGGTGCAAAACCACTTGGCCGGCCGCGTCGAATCGCAGGTGGCTGGCACCGTGGATGCGCATCGCTGCCGCGCCCCGGCCACGGGTACGAAAGTCGAAATCCCAGGTGAGGAAGACATCGTCGCCCTGGGCCACGACGCTCAACATCGCAAAACGCGGCGCGTCCAGCGACTTGAACATGTGGCCAAAGATGCGGGCGATCTCGGGCAGGCCCTGTACCTCGTTGAACGGGTCCTTGAAACGCGCATCGGGGGCGTACACGCCGCGCAGGGCCGGCAAATCGGCGGGCACCAGCGTCTCGAACAGCGCGATGACGCGCCGAACCCGTGCGTCGCCATGGCGTTGGGGCAGGGCTTGATCAGACACCGACGGCCCTGCGCACTGCGCTGAAGTACCAGCCATCGGGCAGAAGCCGCATCGCCTTCAACAATCGGGTGAAGCGTTTGGGGAAATGGATCTCGAAATCCCCCTTGCCCCAGCCCGCCACGATGGCCAGCGCGGCCGTTTCAGGCGTGATCAGCGCCGGCATGTGGAAGGTGTTCTGCGCGGTCAGCGGCGTGTCCACAAAACCAGGGTTGACCAGCGATACGCCCACGCCCCGGTCGTGCAGGTCGAGGTACAGCACCTCGGCCAAGTTGATCAGCGCGGCTTTGGTGGGGCCATAAGCCAGCGCGTTGGGCAAGCCCCGGTAACCGGCCACGCTGGCCACCAGGCTCAGGTGGGCAGGCTGGCCGGCGGCCGATTGGCGCAACAAGGCAGGCAACACGGCATTGAGCATGTTCAGAGCACCCGCGTAGTTGATCTGCTGGTGACGCAAGGCGTCGGCCAAGTCGAAGTGGGTGGCCTGCATCGCATGGTAGTGACCGGCGCAATACATGGCCAGATCGATGCGGCCGTGCTGTTGCAGCAGCGTCTGCGCCGCCGCGTGCAGGGCATCGCCATCGGTGACATCGACGGTCAAGGCCCGGGCACCGGGGTGCTCGACCACAAAACTGTCCAGCGCGGCTTGGCCCCGTGCGGACACGGTGACCTGCGCGCCCAGGGCATGCAGACGTGCGGCGGTGGCGCGGCCAATGCCGGTGGACGCACCGACCAGCCAGACTTGCTGGCCGCGCCAGTCGGTGATGCGGGGGTTCAATGCCATGGGGGCGCTTTCAGCCGGGCAGGCGTTGGAAGGACAGCAGCACTTCGCCTATCCGGATGCCGAACTTGCGCATGACCGCCCGGTTGAGCATCACGCGCTCGTCGACCAGAAACATCCAGTCGTCGAATTGCACCTCCCAGGTCCGGCCGTCCACCGGCAGCAGCAGGGTGTAGCGCCAGTTCAGGGCGTTCCCGGCCGCCTGGCCCTGGGCCTCGCCCAGCACGTCGGCGGCCCGGCCGGTGTAGCGGCCATCGGCGCCGCGCTGCAGCGTCCACACCCGCGTCTCCTGGCGGCCATTGGCGTAGGTGAAGCGCTCGTCCAGCGTGCCGGTGTCGCCTACCCAGGTGCCCGTCAGTTGCACGGTGAAGCGCTGCAACACCGCGCCGCCCCGGTCGGTGACGATGCCATGGGCGAGCAACTTGCCGTTGAAGTACTGCTTCAGGTCGAGCTTGGGCAATTGGCTGGCGTAATCGGCCGGTGCAGGGCTGGCGCAGCCTGTCAATCCCAGCGGCATAGCGGTGGCCAGTGCCAGGGCGAGCGCGCCGACCAGGCGGCGTGACGGCAAAGGGGTGGTGAAGGCCATGGTGACGCGCTTTCGTGAACAGTGGGGTCAGGGCGCGCCAGCCAGCAATTGCTCGCGCAGCCGGGGCTCGGACGTCTTGGGGGACAACCAGATGCCGAAGAACAGCCGCGTGAAGTCGGCGTCGGCCACCTCCCCCCGCAAGCTGCCGTTGAAGAAGAAGCGGGTGCCCACGCCAGGCATTTGCACGCCGGTGAGGCGGTCGCCCGCCTTCACGTCGGGAAAGAGCTGGGTCATCGCCGCCAGCCAGCGCGCCGATTGCGACTCGCTGAATGGGCCGATGCGCTTCATCTCCTTGATCGAACGGCTGGCAATCTGCTCGCCGACCAGGCCACGCGCGTAGACCAGTTCCAGGGCCAGCGACTGCGCGGCGCCGTCACCGGCCAACGGCGCGGCACTCCACAGGCGCACGTCGTAGATGTGCAGGCCGAAAAAACGCATCGCGGCCGTGCCACGCCAGCGCGCTTCGGGCAGGGCGCCCGCCACCTCGATGGGCGGGCTCGGCGCCTGGGCGGCGGCGGGCCGCCACAAGGCGGCCATCAGCAGGGCCAAGGCGGCACTGCGGCGGTTGACCGTGGTGGGCCGCATCAGGCCGGCCGGCGCAGTGTGAACTGCATGACGTCGGTGTTGCCACTGGCGAACGCGGCTTCGCAGTACGCCAGGTAGAACTCCCAAATGCGCATGAAGCGGGTGTCGAAACCCAAGCCGCGCACCTGGGCATCCTGGTGCAGAAAGTCGTGCCGCCAGCGGCGCAGGGTTTCGGCGTAGTCGGTGCCGAAGGCCAGTTCACGCTCGACCAGCAGGCCAGCGCGCCGCGCTTCTTCGCGGAAGGCGCTGGGGCTGGGCAACAGACCGCCCGGAAAGATGTATTGCTGAATGAAATCGGTGCCCGCCACATAACGCTCGAACAGCGCGTCATCGATGGTGATGGACTGGATGCAGGCCCGTCCGCCCGGCTTGAGCTGGTCGTGCACGGTCTTGAAGTAGCTGGCCCAGTACGCGCGGCCCACGGCCTCGAACATTTCGATCGAGACGAGGGCGTCGTAGGGGCCGACGTCGATGTCGCGGTAGTCTTGAAAGCGCAGTTGCGCCCGGTCGGCCAGCCCGCCCGCGGCCAACCGTTGCCGACCAAACGCCAATTGCTCGGCCGACAAGGTCACGCCGTTGAGCCGGGCGCCGAAATCGCGCACCGCACATTCGGCCAGGCCGCCCCAGCCGCAGCCGATCTCCAGCACGCGGCTGCCGGCGCGCACGTCACATTCGTCCAGCGCACGGCGCATCTTGGCCTGCTGGGCGGCCGC